>JAGCWB010000014.1 GCA_017962065.1 Bacteroidales bacterium | reverse complement strand
TCGGTGAACTGGAACGGAACAACGCGGCCAGGAAGCGCTTCCATGGCCTGGCGCACGGCATACTTTCTCTCCGGCGGCACCATAAGCATTATGAATCCGCCTCCGCCTGCTCCCGAAACCTTTCCGGAGATGGCCCCTGCTTTAAGCGCCACGTCAAAGGCTTCCTGAATCATAGGGTTGGAAACCGTATCGGCCGTCTTTTTCTTGTCTTCCCAGGCCTCGCCAAGAATTCTGGCAAAGGAGGCCATGTCGCCGTGCAACAGCGCCAGTTTCATGTCCACTGCGCTTTGCTTTATGCGATGCAGGGCTTCCACCGCCACGGGATTGCCGCTGCGGGCCGCCTGCTGCTGCTTTTCGATTATCTTGGCACTCTCCCTGCTACGGCCTGTAAAGTACAGAAGCAGAGACGCTTCCAGCTCTTCAACTATCCAGTCCTTAACGCGGAGCGGATTCACAATTACAAGGTCGCTGGGCAGGAATTCCATGAAGTTGAATCCGCCAAAAGCGGCGGCGTACTGGTCCTGTTTTCCGCCGGCCAGAAGAATATCCTTGCGCTCAATCTCGTACGCAAGACGGGCTAGCTCATAGTCCCCCAGCGGAATGTTCATCCACTCCACAAAACACTTCAGAATGCACACAACCATAGTTGATGATGTTCCCAGGCCGGAGCCAGCGGGAGCGTCGTTAAAGGTTGTAATGGAGAATCCGGGCGCATGAACAGGGCCGAAATCCCTGATTATGCGGTTGTAAACGCCGTCGATGAGGATGGCACCGGAGTTTACCGGACCTGTACCAAGAGGCACGTCGCACATAACGCCATTATCCAGGGCATGCACCCGCATTACAGGCAGGTTCAGAGGTTCTATGGTGCAGTACGCAGCCAGATTGATGGTGGCATTCAGGATGTTTCCGCCATACATGTCGCTGTAGGGAGAAACGTCCGTACCGCCGCCTGCGAATCCCAGGCGCAGGGGTGCTTTACTTCTGATAATCATGCTAAAACTGTATTTACAAGAGCCTCAAGAGCGGGCATGTCTTCCGGCTTGAGACGGCTCTTGATGGTCACGGGCTCTCCAAGAATCTCCACTTCTTTCATGGCCGATAGCATCTCTTTCATCACCCTTCCGGCGCTGGGAGCCCAGGAGCCGTTCTCGATAAGGGCTATGCGGCGTTTTTGCCAGCCTTTCATCTGAAGGGCGTGCAGAAAATCGTATGCCGGGGTGAACAGTCCTGCATCGTAAGAGCAGGCGGCCAGAACCATTGTGCCATAACGGAAGGCATCCTCCACTGCCTCGGCTTTATCGTCACGCGTAAGGTCGCACACAGCTACCTTGGGGCAGCCTTTTGCACGGAGCATATCGGCCACCTTAAGGGCAACATCGGCAGTTCCGCCATGGATGGAAGCATAGGCCACAAATACGCCGGGAGTCTCCACGCCATAACTGCTCCAGGTATTGTAAAGGCCGATATAATAGCCAAGATCCTTGCAAAGAACCGGCCCGTGAAGAGGATAGATAATCCTTACGGGAACGCTTGCAACCTTTTTCAGAAGTGCCTGATCCTGAGCGCCGTACTTGCCGCAGATATTGAAATAATAGCGGCGTCCTTCGCAAGCCCAGTCGTTATCTTCATCGCCGTAGAAACCGCAGGTTGCAAGGGCGCCGAACTTGCCAAAGGCATCGGCCGAGAACAGTACGCCGGAAGCGGAATCGAAACTTACCATTACCTACGGCCAGTGAACCATGGGAGCGGCGAAAAAGCGGAGCTCATGTTCACCTAACGGAAGCGTATCCCCTTCCTTTACCGCAAGGGTATTAAAAGCCTGTCCCGGGGCAAACTGGCCCAGCAGCTGAATGGCCTTTGCGCTTGCAACTATCTGAATTCCAGGATATTTCTTAGCCACTTCACCAATCAGGGCCGAATGGTCCGGCTCCATGTGATGCACTACCAGATAGTCCGGAGTGCTGCCTTCCAGGGCCTCTTCCAGATTCCTGAGCCATGTCTCCCCCACTCTCCTATCGGCCGTATCCATTATTGCAATCTTCTTATCCTTAATCAGATACGAGTTGTAAGACATGCCTTCCGGCACAGCGTACTGGCTTTCGAAGAGGTCCAGGTTTTTATCATCGGCCCCAATATAGAAAATGCCTTTAGAGATTTGTACCATGCGATATTAGTTTAGCATACAAAGTTAATAAAAATTCGTATCTTGCGGAAAAATTGATCTGAATGACTTTACATGAGCGATTCCGGCGTTTTGTCCGCCGATACCTTTATATTTACGAAGATCTTGACACCGAAGGGGCTGCACAGCGCATCAAAAGCGCCATCTGGTTCCGTGGTATAAACGTCTGGATCCTTGCATTTTCCATCATCATCGCTTCTGTGGGCCTTAACGTGAACTCCACGGCGGTCATTATCGGCGCCATGCTCATCTCCCCTCTTATGGGGCCCATCATAGGCACCGGCCTGGCCCTTGGCACCAACGACCTGGACCTTCTTAAGGCGGCCGGAAAGAACCTTATGGTGATGGTGATGATTTCCCTGGCGGCTTCAACGCTGTATTTCATGCTGTCGCCGCTGGCTCTGGTGAACCCCACTGAACTGGAAGCGCGCACAAGCCCCACCATTTACGACGTTCTAATAGCTTCCTTCGGCGGTCTTGCCGGCATCCTGGAAAACACGCGCAAAGAGCGCGGGACGGTGCTTGCCGGCGTTGCAATTGCCACGGCCCTTATGCCGCCCTTGTGCACCGCCGGCTATGGCCTGGCCCACTGGAACATGCACTTTTTCCTTGGCGCACTGTACCTGTTTGTAATTAACGGCGTTTTCATTGCCCTGGCAACCTACGTGATGGTTAAGTACCTGCGTTTCAGGCAGGTTTCAAGCATCGACCTGGAAACTGCCAAAAAGCGCAGGAACATAATATCGGCAATAATGATTGTGGTGCTGGTGCCCAGTATTTGGTCGGCCGTGGTGCTTATTCGCGAGAATAATTTTGAGAGAAACGTAGATGCCATGATGGAGGCCGACAGGTTCGTGGGCCCGCGCACCTACGTGTACGATTATAAAGTGGACGGACGAAAGGTTGTGTTTGCCCTGGCGGGAGAAAGCATCACGGACAGCCTCAAAACTGCGTTTTACCCGCGCGCCGGAGAGTATCACATACCGGAAAAGTCAATTTCGCTTCTGGAACACTCCGTAAGCCTTAGCCAGCAGGACATGAACGACCTCATAGAAGAGATATACGACCGCACGGAACTAGAACTGGCCGAAAACGACGCCCTAGTAGAAACCGTCCAGGCCCGCATGGATGCCCTTGAGCAAAATGTATTGTCCCTCCGTGCCGCATCTGATTCACTAATAGCCGCATCAGACTCCCTCAAAGCCCAAAACGCCGCCCTGCAACACAAAGTGGACTCTCTAAGCGCCAAAGGCGGCAAACGAAGACGGTAAGGGATTTCATTGTCCATAGACAAAGAAATCTGGATTTTTACAACTTTTATTGTTTATGGACAATAATTCTATTATACCGTCCGGAAATAGCAAATGCCTCTGGAGCACGTCCAGAGGCATTTTTGGAGGTACCAAGCGGAATCGAACCGCTGTAGCAGGTTTTGCAGACCTGTGCCTAACCACTCGGCCATAGTACCAAAAGCGGATTGCAAATATAGCACCTTTTTCCGAATACGCAAAATATTTTTGTACTCCCCCGCATCGCCTTGCTCCATGTTAGTTTTCGCTGGCGGTTAAAACGCTGTATATCAATACGTTACCGCATAGTAATCGTTTAAAAAACGAACGATTACTATACAATAACCCCCTGATACTCAGCACTTTAGCCGCCAGCGGCAAAAGGGGCTAGCGGGCTTTTAGGCGGCGCTCCAGGGCTTTTATGCAGTGGCGTTTCTGGTCAAGGCCGGGATGGACGTACAGATTGAGGGTGGTGGTGATGCTGGAGTGGCCAAGGAGCACGGAAACGGTTTTGTAGTCGCATTTGCTCTCTATGCAGCGGGTGGCAAAGCTGTGGCGAAGGCCATGGAAGCGTATCCGTGGAAGTCCAAGCTGCCGCAGGAGGCGGTGAAAGTAATCCCGGTAGCGGCGGGGCTCGATGGGCCGGGAACCGTTGCTTAGCACAAAGTGCCCCGGACGGGCGTTGCGTTTAAGTGGCCTCACCATGGCCAGCAAATCGCGGGTCATGGGTATTTCCCGTACGGAATTGGGCGTTTTTGGCGGATTGAGCAAAAGCTCGCTGTCCAGCCGTTGAAGTGATTTGTTAACGCGGATCACGCCGTAGCGCAGATCTATATCGGCCCATTGGAGGGCGCATACTTCGCCTATCCTGAGGCCGGCGGTGAGGCTGATGTATATCCCCAGATTCATGCAACTGAAGTTATCCTGCAAATAAGATATCAGCTTCCTCTGTTGTGCTATGGTCAAAACGTCTATACTATGCTTTTCGCACGGGGTGGGAAGGCGGATGTCCATCGGCCTTGAAAGAAGGATTTCGTGCTTGTTGCCGTAGCGTAGTGCCATTTTCAGCACCACCAGCATGTCTTTAATCGTCTTATGGCTGAAGCCCTCGGCAAGTTTGGCGTTCACAAGGGCCTGCACATCCTCTTCCCGGACCTCGGACAGGCTGCCCAGAGAGGGCAGGATAATCCCCTCCAGCAAATAGCTGTAGGTTGCTTCGGTAGATTTACGAACGTAAGTTTTCTTCTCGGCCAGCCAAAGGGCGGCCACCTGGGTGAAAGTGCTTTTATTTTCCATAACAATGAGTGATTATTGCGCAAAGTTATGGAAAGGCACTCTCAAAGTGATATGCTAATGCGGCATATCCGGCATCAAGCGCTGTACAATCTTCTTGTTATAGAAGAATCGGCCTGCAATAACTCGGATGACGGTATATGCGGGAATTGCTGCGAGCATGCCAAGTATTCCGCCGATATTTCCGGCCATAAGCATCACAATGAAAATCTCCAGCGGCGAGGCCTGAATACTTGTGGAGTAAATAATTGGCTGAAGCACAAAATTATCTACCATCTGCACGGTTAGCATGATGGCAAGCACGATAAGGATGAAAACCCAGACATTGACGTCCAGACCAACTCCGGCGCCGTATTTAAGCACCAGGCAGAGCACTACGCCAATAGCTTCGCCGATAATGGGGCCCACGTAAGGGATGATATTGAGGATACCGGCGATGAAACCTATGCCAAGGGCATAATTAAAGCCGATACGGGCTATGAGCCACAGGCCCAGGAAATTAAGCAGGGCAACGCCGAACATCTCCAGAAGCAGGCCCACGAAGTAACGGGAAAGAAGATGCTCGATATCCACGATGGACTGTGTTACAGAGGCTTCTATGCGGTCCGGGACAAGGGCGGCAACAATTCTGGAGAACAGTTTTTCGTCTTTCACGAAGAAGAAGGAAATGAACACCACGGCAAAGATGCCCACGGCCAGATCTACCACCACGGATGCCACGGAGCCAAGAATACCTTTAATAGAGATGCTGGCAGTGGCGTTCTTAAGATAGTCAAGCACTACGCCTATAGCGTTGTAATCTGGACCGAGACTGGGGAAAGTGCTTGTTACCCAGCCGTTTACTGTTGCGGCGATGGTTCCGTCCAACTGATGCCTGTCGCTAAAGAAGGAAGCCTCCTTGATAATGCTTACAACCACCGGAATCACCTGAGTGACAATAAGGAACAGGCCCACAATTACGATGATAATGGACAATAATGCCAGAAGCCAGTCCGGCGCGTTTTTGCCCTTGATGCGTATTTTTTTCATGAGGCGCATAAGCGGCTGGCTAATGAGCGACACCACGAATGCAAGTATAATGTAAATAAGTACGTCGCTGAAATACCAGCACAGTACGGCTATGCACGCCAGAATACCAATAAGGATAATATATCCGGACAGCTTTTCTGCGTTACTTTGGTTTTCCATTATCGTAGCAAATTTTCTCAAATATAGAAATAATGCGCTGCTTTTCAAAATGATTTAGTGTATCTTTGCGTGCAATAACAAGGGATTTATGAAAACCATAGAAGTAGTTGCTGCAATAATCCGTAAGGACGGGAGGGTTTTCGCCACTCAGCGGGGCTACGGTCCCTGGAAGGACTGGTGGGAATTTCCCGGCGGGAAAACTGAGCCTGGAGAGACTCCAGAGGCTGCACTTGTGCGTGAAATCCGGGAGGAACTTTCCACGGACATTAGCGTGGACAAGTTTCTAAGTACCATAGACTACGACTACCCGGACTTCCACCTCACCATGCACTGCTACCTGTGCTCCCTCTTGTCTGAAGCTCTCCACTTAAACGAGCACGAAGCCGCCCGCTGGCTCTCCGCCTCCGAACTCATCACCGTCTCCTGGCTCCCAGCCGATCTCCAACTGCTGCCGCTAATAGCAAAGGAGCTGCAAGTGGCTGGCGGCTAAAATACTGATTATCAGGGAGTTATTGTATAGTAATCGTTCGTTTTGTGAACGATTACTATGCGGTAACGCATTAAGTATCAGCGTTTTAACCGCCAGCAGGCCGATTAGGAGAGGAACGTCATTGACTCTCTTTTTTTAGGCCCACCGGGCATAAAAAAAAGAGAGTCGGCCTGTCTCAGGCGGACGCTCTTACTAACCACATAATTAATAACACTAAAACTAATAACCAATAGAATGATTCCGCGAAGAGAACCTTGCTTCCTCATTCCGGATACAAAGGTACGGCAATTTTTTTAATTTGCAAATTTTTTCAAAAGATTTTTTACAAAATTTTTTAAGAATTTTGTTAACTCATTGATAATCAATGGTACGCGGTATAAGAAAAATTTTGCTCTCGATATAATAAAAATTTTAAATAAGCATTATAGGCCACAGAATGAGGTTTTTGGCACATCGCAACGCCCCGGATTTCCAACATACTATTAAATTGTAAGCAAAAACAAAAGCGGCGCTTACAAACCGTAAGCACCGCCGCTATTTTTACTTAAAACCTAACAGACCTTTATTTTACGCCCAACTTAACTCTCAGATTCTTAATCATATCCCTTGTCATGCTGTCCATGTCGTACATGGGTTTCCAGTCCCATTCCGTGCGAGCGCAGCTGTCGTCCATGCTGTCCGGCCAGGAGGTGGCAATTGCCTGACGCACTGGGTCCACCTCATAGCGAACGCGCAAAGAAGGAATGTATTCGCGGATCTTGGCAAAGATTTGCTCCGGCTCGAAGCTCATGGATGCAATATTGAAGGAATTGCGGTGCTTCAGACGCGAAGGATCGGCCTCCATAAGCTGAATTGCAGCATGCAGGGCATCCGGCATGTACATCATGTCCATGTAAGTTCCGGGGGCGATGGGGCAGGTGAACTCCTCCCCTTTTACGGCCGAATAATACACCTCCACTGCATAGTCCGTGGTGCCGCCGCCGGGAAGGGTTGTATAAGAAATAAGGCCGGGGAAACGCACCGAACGCGTATCTACGCCATATTTATGATGATAATAATCGCTCAAAAGCTCCGTGGCTACCTTGGTAACACCATACATTGAACGCGGGCGCTGGATAGTGTCCTGGGGAGTTCCCACATGAGGCGTTTCCGGGCCAAAAGAGCCGATTGAAGAAGGAGTGAACACCGCCACACCCTTTTCACGGGCAATTTCCAGAATGTTCAGAAGGCCGTTCATCTGGATATCCCAGGCCAGCAGGGGCTTGCGTTCCGCTACTGCAGAAAGCAGGGCGGCAAGATTGTACACAGTATCTATCCGATACTTATCCACTATGGCGGCAAGGCCGGCGGCATCCCTTACATCGGCAATTTCTGCGGGACCGCTTTCCAGGAGTTCTCCTTTTGGTTCCGCACCCGGAATGTAGCCGGCCACGACTGTGCTGCCGGCGATTTCCCTTCGCAGTTTCATGGTTAGCTCCGAGCCGATCTGCCCCGTGGAGCCAATTACCAGTATGTTTTTCATGACAAAAGTATCGGTTACATGTTACGGACACAAATTTATGATTTTTTATGTAGATTTTCAAGATAAAAGCGCTAAATTTGAAAGACGAAAACCAATTAACACCATATTAACCATGTACGGAAAATTTCAGAAGTATCTTCAGGACGAACTAAAGGCCATCGACGAAGCCGGACTTTATAAGAGGGAACGCAACATTGCAAGCCCCCAAAGCGCGGAGATAACCCTCCAGGACGGCAGCAAGGCCCTGAATTTCTGCGCCAACAACTATCTTGGACTGGCCGATGACAAAAGACTGGCCGAGGCAGCCAAAATGGCCATGGACGCACGCGGATACGGCATGTCGTCGGTACGTTTCATCTGCGGCACCCAGGATATACATAAGGATTTGGAGAAAGCAATTTCCGAATACTTCCACACGGAAGACGCCATACTCTATGCCGCCTGCTTCGACGCCAACGGCGGTGTGTTCGAGCCCCTCTTCACGGCCGAAGATGCCATTATTTCAGACTCGCTCAACCATGCCTCCATCATAGATGGCGTACGCCTCTGCAAGGCCCAGCGCTTCCGCTATGCCAACGCCGATATGGCGGATCTTGAAGCCCAGCTCCAAGCCGCCCAGGCCTGCCGCCACCGTATTATAGTAACCGACGGCGTGTTCTCAATGGACGGCAACGTAGCCCCCATGGACAAGATCTGCGACCTGGCCGAAAAATACGACGCCCTGGTAATGGTGGACGAGAGCCACAGCGCCGGCGTCGTTGGCCCCACCGGCCACGGCGTGGCAGAGCAGTTCAACTGCTATGGCCGCATAGATATCTTCACCGGCACCCTTGGGAAGGCCTTTGGCGGCGCTGTTGGCGGTTTCACAACCGGCCGAAAGGAGATTATCGACATGCTGCGCCAGCGTTCGCGCCCGTACCTCTTCTCAAATTCCATCCCTCCGATGATTGCAGGTGCCGCACTTGAGATGTTCAAGATGCTGGGAGAGAGCGATGCCCTGCACGACAAACTTGTGGAGAACGTGAACTACTTCCGTGACAAGATGATGGCTGCCGGCTTCGACATCAAGCCCACACAGAGCGCTATCTGCGCTGTGATGCTGTACGATGCACCGCTGTCGCAGAAGTTTGCCGCCAAGATGGCGGAGGAAGGAATCTTCGTAACCGGCTTCTACTATCCGGTGGTGCCGAAGGGCCAGGCACGCATCCGCGTGCAGCTTTCCGCCGCCCACGAACGCGCCCACCTGGACAAGGCCATCGCTGCCTTCATCAAGGTTGGCAAGGAACTGGGTGTCCTGAAATAGCCTTGCCCCGCGTGACGGCAACTTGCTGAATATCAGTATGTTTCTATAGGTTGACTGGTACATTATACCAGTCAACTTTTGTTATATCCCTATCAATAAATTACTTACTTTCACGCCATAAGCCCTGTAAGCCTTCGGATAGTAGCCTTCGTCCGGTACGGACCTTCGGTCCTATCCCTCCCAAGCAAGCTTGGGCCCCTCCCGTTCACGAAGCCACGGGCGGCTACGCCTCCCGAAGGCTACTATCCTACGTCTATTTACAGGGCTTTGAATAAACGGAAGGGCTTATGTCACTGATGGCCATTGGCAAAAATGGACATGTGTGGAGGCTTGTGCAGTGAGCGGTGCTGCGGAGCAGCATGACGTCGTCTGTCTGAAGACTGTTCTGCATGCGCAGCATGACTAAAAAGGATGAGTCAGACGTCAAGCGAACGGGTTGGGGTTCATTTTTGGCACAGGCCTCAGTGGCATAAAGCCCTGAAGTATTCAAAGCCAAAGATGCTTTAAATGAAGCGTTGGAGGGCTTCGTAGACACGCTGGATGGGGAAGCCGACGACGTTGAAGTAGGAGCCTTCGATGCGGGTGATGCCGATGTGGCCTATCCATTCCTGGATGGCGTAGGCGCCGGCTTTGTCGAAGGGTTTGTAGGTGTCTATGTAGTAGGAGATTTCCTCTTCGGTGAGAGACTTGAACCAGACCTCGGTGGTTACGGTGAAGGTCTCTTTCTTTTCAGTGCTGCGGAGGGTTACCGCTGTGGTTACGTGATGGCGGCGGCCGGAGAGGTCGCGGAGCATGCGGCAGGCGTCTTCGCGGTCGCGGGGTTTGCCCAGGATTTCGCCGGGGCGGGAGCCTTCTGGGGGAAGGATAACCATGGTGTCTGCCGTGATCAGGATTTCCCCCGGAACAAGGGGCCTGTGGAAGCCCTTGGACTTGCCCTCGGACATTAAGACGGGAACTTCGTCGAAGGGTGTGTCTTCGGCGAAGTTCTCCTTGAAGTTATTATTAGTATCTATTTCAAAATCAATATCCAAGCCTTTGAGTAATTCCCTCCTTCTGGGGGAACCGCTGGCAAGGATTACGTGTTTTCCGTGAAGGTCCATCCTGCTAGAAAAGCTTCTTGTAAAGGGCCGCCTCAAACTTCCATTTGCCCTGTTGTTTGAGTACGGTTTCTATGCTGTTGCGGAGGCACCCGTGACCGCCGGGGAAAGGGGAGACCCAGTCGGCAATTTCCTTCACGTCTTCCACTGCATCGGAGGGGCACACGCCGCAGCCGCTTGCCTGCATACATTCCATATCCGGAACGTCATCGCCAAAGAACATTATTTCCTTGGGGTGAAGGCCGTAGCGCTGGCAGAAGATTTCGAACTGCTCCATCTTGTTGCGGCAGTGCAGGAATACGTCTTCCGGCTTTACTCCGCTGGTTACCATACGTTTACGTATGCTCTCCGAGCTGCCGCCGGTGACTATTGCCACCGGATAGCCGTTCATTACGGCCATCCTCAAGGCAAAACCGTCCTTTGCATCGTATGTGCGCAGCAGGTCTCCGTCCGAATCGCAGAACACCCCGCCATCCGTTGCCACCCCGTCTATATCCAGGGCAAAAGCCTTAATATGAGAAAGATCCATAAACAAGGTATTTTTTTAAGATTTGGATTTCAGAGTTTGTGATGTCCGGGGGACTCCATTTCGCTTCGCTTCATTCCGGCCCCTCCCACAATCTCCTACGTCATTTCTTCGAAATAACTTGTATCTTGCGGGCCCCTCCCCCTATACTTGTCCGGGGGTGGACAAGCCCCCGGACATCACAACTCTGAAAATCCTTTAAATCTTAAAAAGATTCAGGATTTTGTGCCGTTGCCGGGGAGGGGGCCGAAGTCTGCCAGGTTGAAGGTGCCGCCGGGCTGGGGGCCCTTGGAGCCGAGGTCGATGATGCCGAACTGGGCTTCGTACTTGGAGATATTGTCGAAGAGGGCGTTCATCAGGCGTTTCGCATGCTCCGGAGTCATGATGATGCGGTTGCCGATCTCGGGCTTGGGAAGGCCGGGAAGGGTGGTGGCGAAGTCGATGATGAATTCGCTGCGGGAGTGCGATATGATTGCCAGGTTGGAGTATGATCCTTTTGCCACTTCGGGCTTAAGTTCCAGGGAGATGCCGCCCTGAGGTTTCTGCTGGTTGTTATCCATATACAGTTTAATATTGTTTTACACACAAAAATACGAAAAAAATCCGTATTTTTGTAAGATTGAAAACCTATTGATATGGAATTAGCTGCAAAGTATAATGCATCGGCCGTGGAGGACAGATGGTATGAGTGGTGGATGGACCACAAGTGCTTCCACAGCGAACCTGACGAAAGAGAACCTTACACCATAGTTATACCTCCGCCCAATGTGACCGGTATCCTGCATATGGGCCACGTGTTGAACAATACGCTCAACGACGTGCTCATCCGCACGGCCCGTATGGACGGGAAGAACGCCTGCTGGGTTCCGGGAACGGACCACGCCTCCATCGCCACCGAAAGCAAGGTGGTTGCGAAGCTCAAGACAATGGGCATCAGCAAGGAGGATATCGGTCGTGAGGAATTCCTCAGGCACGCATGGGAGTGGAAAGAGGAGCACGGCGTCATAATACTGCAGCAGCTTCGCAAACTCGGCTGCTCCTGTGACTGGGACCGCACCAGGTTCACGATGGAACCTGCTCTTTCAGAGGCGGTTATTAACACCTTTGTGTATTTCTACAAGAAGGGTTGGATTTACAAGGGTGTGCGTATGGTGAACTGGGA
>JAGCWB010000006.1 GCA_017962065.1 Bacteroidales bacterium | reverse complement strand
TCCGTGTTTACAGATTGAAAGTAAGATGTTGATTTACGCATAGATTCGTGTTAGTCTGAAGAGAAAGAACTTCAAGTCAATAATACCTCTAAGTTGAGCCCTGAACGCTTTGATTTTAGTGTTCAGGGCTTCTGCTGAAGCGTTGGTTCGCCGGAAGATAAAGAAGTTAAGCAGGTCATCTTCTCTGACCTGTAGTGTTTCAGCAAGGACATCAAGGTCATCGTTCTTGAACTTTTTCACATTCTGGTACCATTCGGAGAGGCTTTTTTTTGCTGATTCAACCGTCGCTTGTTTGTTGTTAAAGATGACCCTGAGGGAATGAGACAGTCCAAAAGCTGTCTTGATGTCCGGATATAGTTCGAAGAGAAGTTTTGCCCTTGCCTTCTGTTTGTCAGTCCATTTCTCTGGAGACATCATGAGGAAGTATCTGGATCTGGCAAGGAGTTCCGGAAGCGTATCACCGTTGGCGAGCCGCTCTGGAACGAAGGCTTTCATTTGAGGGAGGTCGTGTTTCCCATCACGGAAGTACGGCGCTTTTCTCATCTTTGTCATTCGGGCCTTCTGTTTTTGTTTGAACGCCTTTCTGGCTGCGTTCTCGGCCTTCGTTGCCTCTCGCTTATGCCGTATCCTCAGGTTGTTGACCGCGTCGACGGCCATCTTCTGCATATGAAAGCGGTCGAGTACTCTGTATGCCCAGGGGAAGACCTCTTCTGCGATGGCGGCCATGCTGCTTGAGAAGTCCATCGTGATGACCCCAACCTGCTTCCGTACTATCTCCGGCACAAGTTTCAATGCCGCCACGACATCTTCTACTTTGGTGCCGCTGATGATGGCGGCAATACTCCCTTTACGGCCATGTCCCTCTTTGTTTGATAGGATGGTGAATAGTTCCCCGTCCTTGGTCGAGGTCTCGTCGATGCTCATCTGTGGGCCAAAGTTCTCCGGAAAGACCAAGTACTTGTCGGCATGGGACTTATCCTCCCATTGCATATAGCCGCTCAAATGATCCTTGTAGGCCCGCTCCAGTGTGTCTCCGTTAATCCTGTAAAAATACTCCAGCGAACGTGCCGTCACTGGGGAGGTATCCAAGACGCTCTTTTAAAAAAGCCGCAAACTCTTCCGAGTAGCGGGTCCCTTGGGTTGCCAGGTTGTATACATTCAAAACGACATTGTGCCCTTCGGCGTCCAGCCAGCGACGACGACGGACATGAAGAACAACTTTGCGGTCTCGGATAGGAAAGTCATTGATTAGCGTCGCTTCTGTAAAACCATTAGCGCTCAGTGATGACTGAGCCTTAGTACGGTTGTCTTGCTCATCTAGATAGATATGAAGGATGCCACCACGGTATACTTTCTCCTGAGGTAACGGCTCTTCGTCTATGCGTACTACATCAAAAAAGTCCAGCATCCCGTCGGGTAGAAGGAAGCTGGACATAAATACATACATCTGGGGGTCAATTGAGGTCTTTTTCATGTGTACAAAGTTATAACTTTACACGGAATCAGGCACTTAAAAAAGACCTCTTTTCCACGGACATTATCCGGTGAGCCGATTTTCGAACGAGGATTATACAGCATCTTGCTGTATTTCAAGCACTTAACCGCCAGCAACCACCCGGCACCAGGCTACTTCTCTATAGGATACAGCTTCAGCAGTAGCAGGATTAGCAGGGCTATGGCGGCGGGGAAGAGGGAGAAGAGGGACCAGATCATGGTTTGAACTGAGCCAAGGTCGGTGATCTCTACTACGGTTTGGCCGGTAAGGGGATCTGTGGCCGAAATGAAGCCTGCGAAGCCCAGGAACATGGCCACCAGGGCGCCGGAGATGGCCGAGCCGAACTTCTGGGCCATGGTGCCGGAGGAGAAGATGAGGCCGGTGGAAGAGGTGCCGTTCTTGGCGGTGGCGTAGTCGGCTACGTCGGCGTACATGGACCACAGCAGCGGGGAGTAGAAGCCAATGCCCACGGAAGTGAGAATAACGGTGCCCACCATAAGCCAGATATAAGCGGGATCCATGGGGATGAAGAAGAAGGCCACGGATGTGACGGCGCAGATAACGGCCGACCAAGCAAACGCCTTCTTCTTGGAACCCACCTTCTGGGTGAACCATGGCGACAGACCGCCGAATACCATACAGGTAGCCTCGCCGAACATCATAAACACTGTGTAATTGATCACCAACCCCATCACGGTAACGTCTCCGTGCAGGCAATATTCCATCAGATATGCAGCCACCGCATAGCGGAAACCGTTAAAGAAATTGGTACATATGCCGATAAGGGTAAGGATAATCCACGGCTTGTTGCGGAAGAGGTCGGCGAAGGGCTTGAAGGAGAACTTCTCGGCACGGACGGGCTTCAGGCGCTCCTTAGTCAGCAAACCGCAAGCCAGGGTACCCAGGGCCGCCACGGCGCCCAGCACAACACCCAGCACAGCGTACTGATGCTGCGGGGTGCCGCCCACCATACGCTGCAGGTACGGGAAGGAGAACAGCATCACAAAACCCATGGCATATGCGCCCACCATACGGAACGACGAGAACTGGTTTTTCTCGTTGTCGTCATCGGTCATAACGCCCAGCAGGGAGCCGTAAGGCACGTTCACTGCGGTGTACACCACCATCATCAGCAAATAAAGCGAATAAGCATAGACTCGCTTGCCTGCAGGGCCAAGGTCCGGGGTAAACAGCAACAGCGCAAACACCAGTCCAAGCGGAATGGCTCCAAATATGAGCCAGGGCCGATAAGTCCCCCACCGGGACTGAGTACGGTCGGCTAAAGCGCCCATCATGGGATCAGTGACCACGTCAAACAGACGGGCCACCAGCATAAGGGCTGCGGCATCGGCCACCGTCAAGCCAAAAACGTTAGTGAAAAAGAAGGGAAAAGCTATGGACATCACCTTCCAGGTAATGCCGCCGGCAGCGGCGTCACCCAGTGCATATCCTATTTTTTCGGAAAGTTTAGCAGCCATGTATTATGTGGTTTTATTCAAAAATTTCCAGTACTTGCAGGCACATCCTGGTATTGTGGTAAGGGCATTTCCAGAAGCCGGCTTTGGGCTGGGAAAGGTCCAGGGAGCCGTCCGGAAGGACCGCCCACCACCATTCGCCGCCGGCATTGTCAACCAGATGCTCGCGGATATAGCTCCAGCATGCCAGGGCGCGTGAAACGCCCCTCAAATCCCAGTGATACTTCCAAAGCCACAGGTTACCCACAACCGTCTCGGCCTGAACCCACCACTGGCGGGAATCATCGTAAGAGCCGTTCAACAGTTTCTCGTAACGCATGGAGCCGTCGGCCAAGAGGCCCTCGTTGCCGGCGAGACCCATTGCACGGGCCCAAGGGCGCACGCGGGATACCACGTCAAGGTCCTTGAGGGCAAAGGCGCATTCCATGGCCAGCCAGGAAGTTTCAATGTCGTGGCCATACGACACGCCGCCGGGAAGCACCTTCCAGTTGCGCTTGAAATACAGCCTCAGATGGCCGTCAGAAGCCATAACCTTTGTGCCGATAATATCCAAAAGCTTCTCCACCGCCTCTTTAAGCGAAGCATCCGGCCAAACATGATAAAGATTGGCATAGGCCTCCAGAATGTGCAGATGAGAGTTCATGGTCTTATCGGCATTGATATCGTGGGCCGATAAGGACATATCCTCCAGCGGAGAAAAGTCCCGCGACAGAGCCTCGATATAGCCGCCGTTAACCTTATCGGCAAAGTATGTCTCCACCACGCGGTAAAGATTGATAGCCTCTTTCAGGGCCTCATCGTCGCGCGTAGCCTTGTAAAGCTCCGACAGTCCGTAAATGGCAAAGCCTTGCGCGTAAAGTTGCTTTTTGGTGTCCAGACGCTCGCCGGAGGCCGATACGCTCCAGTACACTCCGCCATACTTATGGTCGCAGAAATGCTTCAGGAACCAGTCCCGGGCATGAACTGCAGCCACAAGATACTCGTTAACACCAAGGGCGCGATATGCGGCGGCGAAGCTCCATATCAAACGGGCGTTCAGTATCACTCCGCGCGGAGCGTCGTACTGCACCGTGCCGTCGGAAAGGACCTCCCCGTAGAAACCTCCGCGGGGGTCCTTAAGCCTGAGCCAGTAAGGTAAAATGTTCTGGGTAAGGCACTCACGGACCTGGGCCAGAAACTTGTCGGTACGTGTTTCCATTAAATATTAGGTGTTTCCCAAACCTTGGTACTCATGCAGCGCAGCATGGCAGATTGGCCGCCGCAGGACAGGCGGAAGTCTCCCTCCTCCAGACGCCACTTGCCGTCGGCACCTACAAATGCCAGGGCCGATGCAGGCAGTTCAAAGCAAACAGTCTTGGTCTCGCCGGGTTCAAGTGAAATCTTCTCGAAGCCACGCAGACGTTTCACGTCCGGAATCAGGGAAGCCACAAGGTCTGAACTGTAAAGCAGGACAGCCTCCTTGCCGGCACGGGAACCGGTATTTGTAACGTCAACGGTAACCTCAAGAACATCACCGGGCACAAACGAAGCCTCCGAAACATCAAGATTTGAATACTCGAATGTGGTATAACTGAGGCCGAAGCCAAAAGGCCACTGAATATCCATCACGGCATCGTAGTTATATGAACCGTCCATGGTGGAACGATGCTCCGACACCTTATAATCGTAGGTATGCAGAGCATTGATGTGCTTGGAATAAGTGAACGGAAGCTTGCCGGAGAAGTTCTCGTCGCCGCTCAGCAGGGCCGCAAGGGCATCTCCGCCAAAGTTGGAGGGCAGCATAACATCCACCACGGCATTGGCCAGGGGCTCAATGTCGCCGATCAAACGAGGACGGCCCTCATTAAGCACCAGCACCATGGGCTTGCCGCAGGATGCCACCTCACGTACAAGCTGCTTCTGGTTGGCCGATAAATTAAGGTCGTCCATGTTGCCGGGAGTCTCGCAGTAGGAGTTTTCACCGACACAGCAAATCACCACATCAACATTCTTGGCAACATTCTTAACCTGCTGGAAGCTGGCTACAATGTCAAGCTGCCAGTTGGAATCGTCATACACGACGCCGGGAACCCAGGTCACGCGACCGGGGAAGCGACGCTCAAGAGCCTCCACAATGGTATTGTACTGAGGCACAAATGCATCGGCATTGCCCTGCCAAGTGTAGCTCCAACCGCCGTTAAGGGTGCGCAGGGAGTTGGCGTTGGGGCCGCAAACCAGAATGCGGGCACCAGGTGCCAGAGGCAGTACACCGTCATTCTTAAGCAGCACTTCGCTCTCCAGAGCCGCAGCATAAGACTCCTGTGCGAACTTTTCGCAGCCGAACTCGGGATATGCATAATCCCACACCGGCTTGTCAAACAGGCCCAGGCGAGCTTTCAGGCGCAGCACGCGACGCACGGCATCGTTAAGGCGCGAAATAGGAATCCTGCCCTCCTTCACAAGCTCCACAATTGCAGTACTGCAGGAAGGATCGTAAGGATCCATGATCATGTCGATACCGGCATTGATACCCATTGCAACGGCTTCCTTCTTATCGGCCGCAACATGGTCGCGCACATATAAATTATCGATATCGGCCCAGTCAGTGACCAGCAGACCGTCCCACCCAAGCTGCTCCTTTACCCATCCGCTCAGCAAAATAGCATTTGCGTGAGTAGGAACGCCGTTAATGGAGGCCGAATTCACCATGGCGGTAAGTGCGCCGGCGCGGAAGCACTCCAGGAACGGAGCAAAGAACTTCTCGCGCAGATCATTTTCGGCGATTATTGCCGGCGTACGGTCTTTTCCGCTCACGGGAACGCCATAACCCATGAAGTGCTTCAGGGAAACGGCAGCATGCTCCAAATCAATATGATTGGGGTCCGGACCCTGGATGGCTACGGTCTCTTCGCGGGCCATTTCGGCCTGAAGATAAGGATCCTCACCGAAGCTTTCCCAAATACGGGGCCAGCGGGGGTCACGGCCAAGGTCCATGACCGGCGAGAACACCCACGGGACCTGCGCAGCGCGGGTTTCATAGGCCATCGCACGGCCCAGCAAACGCGCATATTCACGGTTGAAAGTGGCGCCAAGATTAATCTCCTGAGGATAAAAACTACCATCCGTAAGATAAGTGGCACCATGAATCATATCAAGGCCATAAATGCAAGGTATGCCGATCAAATCCATGGAAACTTCCTGAATCTTGCGAACCATTGCAGCCGTCTCCTCACGGGAATGGGCACGGTCGTGCATCACATTCAGGATGGAACCAACCTTATATCGGCCCAGAATAAGCTCCAGCTTTGCAGGATCAAGGGCTTCGCGGGTTTCGTCCTCCAGCACGGAGATGTTCAGCTGGACCAGCTGGCCGGCCTTTTCCTCCAGCGTCATGCCTTTGAGGACCTTTTCCACCTTTGCCTCAACGGCTTTATCGGCCGGAATGGCACTGGGGCCTTTTGGGGCGCAGGCAATGGCAAGAATGCCAAGCAAAATCAGACTCTTTCTCATATCTCAAGTTTTACATTAAATTCATGGTCTCCTTCCACCAGGAACTGCACCCGGCCGTTGAAGGAAGGAAGGGTAAAGGCCGATTGTCCGGGCGCGGGCCTTTCCTTAAGTTTGAACGCAGGGTCACCGCTTCCGCCGCCGATAACTCCATCCGAGCAGATGGTGACATTGACGCAGGCCGATGGCACAAAACGCCCCTTGGCGTCAACTACGGAAACATTTACAACGGCTAAAGGACCTATCCTGTCCGTCTGCACAGACACTCCTGCAGGCTCCCCTGCCGTGTAAATAACCTCTGTAAGCACTTTCCGGCCATTCTTGTAGCCGGTGGCAACCACCTTTCCGGGTTTATAAACCGCATCCCAGGCCAGATAGCCGTAGCGAGGCATCTTTTTGCGGCCCAGATTACGGCCGTTAACTGAGAGCGACACCTCGTCGCAATTGCTGTAAACCCAAACAGGGACTGTTTCTCCCTCGTGCCCCTCCAAATTCCAGTGCGGAAGCACGTGAAGAACCGGCTCAGAGGTCCACCAGGACCGCATATACCAGGCCTCATCCTTAGGGAAACCGCAGTAATCCAGAATGCCGAACTGAGAGCCTGTGGCAGGATATTCAAAGGGACTGGGCTCGCCCCTGTAGTCGAATCCTGTCCAGTAGAACATACCGGCAAGCCAAGGGCGCTCCTCATAGAAAGCCATTCCGCGGCCTATGCAGTTAAGAAGGCTGTCGGGGCCCTGGGGTGCACGGTTAATGGCCGGCATACGGCCTGTTCCGTCCTGATGGAAATACACGCCACGCGTGCCGCAGCCGCTGGTTTCCTCAGTCCCAAGAGCTACTCGCGTAGGGTAATCGGCCCTGTGCTTCTCTATGGGATTCTGCAGTATGTAATTGTATCCGGCAACGTCCGTTCCCTTAATTACTTCCGGTCCGCTGCTGGTTGCTACCACAACGGGACGGGTAGGGTCAAGACCGTGCACGTAATCTGTCATGAAGGCTGCTATGGACTCTCCCTTGGAGTTCCACTCTATCCCCCACTCTTCGTTTCCTATGCCCCACAGTATAACGCAGGGATGATGCTTGTCGCGCTCTATCATTCGCTTAAGAGGCTCAAGCTGTGCGGGGTTCACGCCCATAAGGCGGGTTTCTTCCAGAACGTAAATGCCAAGGCGGTCGCAAATGTCCAGAAGCGCCTCGGATGCGGGATTGTGGGCCGTGCGAATAGCGTTAACGCCAAGCTTCTGAAGTTGCAGCAGCCTCCACTCCCAAAGTTCGTCAGGGATGGCAACGCCAACGCCGGCGTGGTCCTGGTGAAGGTTTACGCCCCTTAGCTGAACCCTTTCACCGTCAATCAGTATTCCCTTGTCGGGGTCTGTGGTTATTACCCTTGAGGGCATCGGCTTTTCAACCGGCACACCCACCTGTAGCCACACGTGCCTGTATATTCCGGCGCCTTCGTAGAACCAGCCTTCTTCAAATGTGGCATCGGCCCTTACGCAAATCACGTTGTCCCCATCGGGGTTCAGATACTCAGTAATCCTGTACTCCTGAGGAGCGTAGCCGCTTTTTTCGCCGCCGCACCAGAAGCCGTTCACCCAAATGTCGCTGTCGCGGAAAATACCGTCAAATCGTACAGACACGCCTTTGCGGCAGTCATCGGCACTTACTGTAAAATGCTTCCTGTACCAGCCAACGCTAGTTTCCGGATAAGCCCAGCCAACGGTCTTGTAGCCATGGCTTTTGCTTGCTTCAGGGGAAAACGGCAAGTCCACCACCCAGTCGTGCGGAATGCTCACGGGTGTCCAGGCGCTGTCGTCAAAAGCAGGGGCGTAGGGACCTACATTATGGATAGAGGCCGCCTTTGCGTAATAGGTAAAATACTCGGTTCCGCGGTCGAAGTCTCTCTGAGGGTTATCGGCACGGCCAAGGGCGAACTTCCAGCCGTCGTCAAACGGCAGGGCCTGTGCCCCGGCAAAAAGGGGCAGCATCATAAGCAATATGACGCCCAGACGCCTCATAGCCTTATTTCAACAGCCTCACCGTCATAAGATGTGGAAACCTGTTCCCCATCAAGAACCTTGACAATAAACCTGCGCTGTGCCGGCATTCCGGGATAGGTGCCCTGGCGCTTTCCAATGGTCAGGCAACGATCGGCATCGTTCCACTGAAGGCCGATGGTGCTGTACTGCCCCTTCTCATAGTCATAAGTAAGGCCGTCGTCCTCGTAAAGGGTGAAGGAAGCATCGGCACCGGGATAAACCATTATGGTAATATCGGCATCCGGCTTTTCATCGGACCATTCCATATCGGGGCCGATAGGGATGATGCTTCCCGCACGTACGTACAGCGGGATGCGCTCGTAAGGGGCCTCAACCGTCAGGCGCTGCCCTCCTACGACGGTCTTTCCGGTATAGAAGTCGTACCAGAGGCCTTTAGGGAAATAGACGCTACGGCTGCGGGCCTTGTACTCGTACACCGGGCAGGGCATAAGAGCCGGGCCGAAGAGCCATTGGTCACTCAGGTCACGCACCTGAGGGTCGTCGGGATAATCCATCGGCAGGCCGCGGAGCATGGTTGCATCTTCAAAATGAACAGCGCCGGCAATGGAATAAAGGTAAGGCATAAGCCGATAACGCAGCTGCATGTACCAGAGGATGCTTTCGTAGGCCGGGGAGCCTTCCGGAGCAATGTTCCAAAGTTCCCTGCGGGGCCACTGGCCATGAGTGCGGAACAGCGGAACGAAGGTGCCAAACTGGTGCCAGCGGGTCTGGAGTTCCTGCCATTCATCGGCATTTGCTGCATCGTAGAACTTGCTCATTACCGAGAATCCGCCAATATCCAGACCCCAGAACGGGATGCCGCTCATGGAGTAGTTCAGGCCGGCGGCCATCTGCATGCGCATATCGGTCCAGGAGGTGCCAATGTCGCCACTCCAGGAAGCGGTGCTGTAGCGCTGCAATCCGGCAAAGCCGTTGCGGGTAAGCAGGAACACGCGAGTGTCGGGCGCCACGCTGCGCTGGCCTTCATAGATGGCCTGGGCGTTCATCAGTGCGTATGCGTTCAGGTATTCAGTGCTGGAGCCGAGGGCGTTGGGATCAAGGAGCCACTTCATGTAATCAAGCGGCAGGCAGTCCCTGAGGTTGGGTTCGCTGGCGTCCATCCACCAGGCGTCAATCTTTCGGCCGTATTTGGTGTAAAGGCTCTT
>JAGCWB010000123.1 GCA_017962065.1 Bacteroidales bacterium | reverse complement strand
GCGTGACAACACACGGACCAGCCTCAACGACAGTGCACGGGATATTCTTCCCGTCGGCACCGAAGACGGAAATCATTCCGACTTTCTTTCCAATTAAACCAGGCATTGGTGTTTGTTAATTAATTGTTACTTAATGCTTTAGCCGCATAAAAATACGGCCCGCACACATTTGCGGACCGCAAAGATACGAATAAATATTTGATTTACCAAAAGTTATGAACAGGTTTTTGCACAGCTACCGATCACAGCCGATCGATGTTCGCCCAGCCGAATCTGGCGGGGTACAACCATGCCCTTGAAGTGTGCTCCATAACACCATAGTCAAGCGAAACCTTGGGGCATTCGGAGTACGCGCGCTCCACCCAGACAGGGTCGCTTATGCCGGTTTCCCAGCCACGGAAAAGTTCGGTGACTTCCGGGAGGTATTTTTCCATTTCGGCAACAATGGTGGAAGCTTTCCAGATGAAGATACCGCTGTTCCAGAAGAATTCTCCGGTACGGACAAAAACCTCTGCAAGTTCAAGCGGAGGCTTCTCGGTAAAGGTTTTCACCTGCAGCGGGCCGGCCATAAGATGGGCATTGTGGCCCTCCTTGACCTGGATATAACCGAAGTTCACATCCGGCATACGGGGAACGATACCCAGGGTCATGAGCACGTCGTTTTCCTCCACATAAGTGAACGCCTCGTCTATGGTGCGGACAAACAAACCCTCGTCGCGGATGAAGAGGTTCATCGGGGTGGCAACTATCACGGCCGATGGATCGCGGGTAAGAAGGGTATATGCCGCAAACGCCATGCAGGGGGCCGTTTTACGGGCCATGGGCTCTCCAAGGATATTCTCCTGAGGAAGTTCCGGCAGCGCCTGACGGGCCTGGGAAACGAACTTGACCGGAGTCACCACCAGGATGTGGTCCACAGGCAGCAACTCCGCAAAGCGGCTGAAGGTAGTTTTAAGTTGTTTGGGTGAGCCGGTGCCATCGGCCATTATAACACAATATCTGTGGGTCATGCTATGCATACATTGGAATCCATGCCTGGGGGAAGTAGCGCACCTTGGTTGCCTTGCCGTCAAAAAGGACGGTGACAATGTCAAAGAAAACTTCCTGGCCGATAAGCTGCTTTTTATTAAGGTATTGGAGGGCGGCGGCCGATATGCGCTTTTGCTTTATGGGATTCACCTGGTCTGTGACCGCGGTGGTGACGGGGGCTGTACGGGCCTTGACTTCCACAAAGTGGAGTCCGTCCGGGCCTTCGGACACTATGTCCAGTTCCAGATGACCCGACCGCCAGTTGCGGTCCAGAATCTGGTGGCCGCGGGACTGCAGAAAGTCGCAGGCCATCTGTTCACCAGCCTCCCCTATCCTGCTGGTATGTTGTACGTTCATTGGTTTTGGTTTTAGTCTAGTTTCACTACGGTGACGCCGGAACCGCCAAACTGCACATGCTCGTCCTGGGCCGACTGTACACCCGGCACGGTGCGAAGGTACTTTTGTATTTCCTCACGCAAAGCGCCTGTTCCCTTACCATGCAAAATTCGCACCGAAGGGACACCTAACATTATAGCATCGTCAATATATTTCATCACAATCTCCAGGGCGTCGGTCACCCTTTCCCCGCGAACGTCCAGTTCCAGCTTGAAGGAAGCCTTCCTCTCGCTTATTCCGGCGTCGTAAACCTGACGGGGTCGGGCCGATGGAGCCTTGGCAACAGCCTTATACTCGTTGGCCGTAATGCGCTCCACACGGTCCAGAGGCAATTTTGTGGTTATGTTTCCCACTATTACCGACACCGCCTTGGTACTTACGGTGGACACCTCGCCCACCATGCCGTTATCCTTTATACGCACCTTCTCCCCTACTTTCAGCGGAGCGCTGCGGAAGGCGGCCAGCTTCTTTGCCTCGGCCTCTTGATGCTCCATCTGCTGGAGGGTTTCGCCATCGGCCCTCTTGAGTTTGCGTACTTTTTCCCTTTCCTTGCGCTCTTTTACGGTTTGCAGTTTCTTGTCGATGTACGCATCCCTTTTGCCCCGGTTTTCGGCCAGAGCACCCAGGAAGCCTTGAAGATCGGCACGTGCTTCCTGCGTTTCCTCCTTGCGCGCCTGCGATTCTTTGATGGTGCGGATGGTGTTTTCCACCTTCTTGTTGGCGTCGCGCACTATCTTTTCGGCTTCTTTGCGGGCCTCGTCCAGAATCAGGCGGCGCATTTCCTTTATCGCTTCCAGTTCTTTCTCGTAGCGGTCCGTCAAACCCTCCAGGGTCTTGTCCGTTGCGCGTATCTTGGTGAGTTTCTCGTCCAGGGCGCGGCGGCTGCGGGCAATCTTGCGAAGGTTGCGCTCTATGCCCACGAACTGCTCTCCGGCGCGTTCCTCGGCATCGTGAACCAGGGGCTCCGGAAGGCCCATCTTGCGGGCAAGTTCAAAGGCGAAGGACGATCCGGGCAGGCCGATCTCCAACTGGAACAGCGGCGCCACCGTTGCGGCGTCAAACTGCATTGCGCCGTTCACAACACCGGTATCGGCCGATGAAGCATATAATTTAAGGTTGGTGTAGTGCGTGGTGATTACGCCATACGCGCCGCGGGTATCCAGCTGATGCAGAATTGCTTCCGCTATTGCACCGCCTGCCGCGGGTTCCGTTCCGGAGCCGAATTCGTCTATGAGCACCAGCGTCTTGCTATCGGCCACCGCCAGCATGGACTTCATGTCGGAGAGGAAGGAACTGTAGGTGGAAAGGTCGTTTTCCAGGGACTGGTCGTCGCCGATTGACACCATAATCCTGTGGAACACAGGCAGTTCCGAAGTCTCGGAGGTGGGAATGAGCATCCCCCACTGGAACATGTACTGCAGCAGACCCACGGTCTTGAGGCACACGCTCTTGCCGCCGGCGTTGGGGCCGGAAATGAGCAGTATGCGCTTTTCCGGAGTAAGAGTAACCGTCAGTGGCACAATGCTCTTTTTCTCCTTGCGAAGGCTCCTTTCCAGCAGCGGGTGGCGGGCCTTGCGAAGCCTCAAAGATCCATCCTCAGACAGCACAGGCATGCCTGCAATATAGTCCAGCGCCACATGGGCCTTGGCCATGATAAAGTCAAGTTCGCCTATGAAAGTGGCGCCGGCAAGGAGTTCCGGCACGTAAGGGCGCAGGAATTCGGCAAATTCGTAAAGGATGCGGGCAATCTCGCGGGTTTCGGCAAAATGCAGTTCGCTTATCTCGTTTTGCAGGGCCACAATCTCGGCCGGTTCCATGAAGGTGGTTTTACCGGTGGCGCTTTCGTCGTACACGAAGCCCTGGAAGGCCCTCTTTTTGGCCGATGAAACCGGGATGAGCATCTTTCCGTCGCGGATTGCAACGCTGGCGTCCTGATCGGCCAGCCCTTCCTGCTGAGCCTGACGGAGGATGGCATTCATCCGCTTGGAGACGTTGATTTCCTTCTCCTTTATGCTCTTGCGAATCTTGTAAAGTTCGTCCGAGGCAGTGTCCTTGATTTCCCCGTGGCGGTCCAGTATGCTGTCGATGCGGCGCATTACATCGGCCGGAGCAATTACGCCGGCGCAAAGATGCTGGAGGTTGGGATAAATGCCCTCTTTTACCGTATGGAAAAAGTGCAGGACCTTGCTCAAAGTTGTGAGAAGGGTGCGCAGCTTTCCAAGGGACAGAAGGTCAATGGAGGCATTTTTGCCGATAGGTTCAAGGAAGGGGATGGCGTCGATATAGCCCGATGTGGGGAAGTTTTCCTCGAACATGAGGATAAGGCGCATTTCGTCCGTGAGGAGATGCCGGCGGTGGATTTCCCCACCGTTGGTGCAGAACTCTTCTTCCGTTACGCGGCTAACCGCATAGTCCGTAGAGCAGCGCGCCTGAATTGCCGCACGTACCTTGTCAAAACCCAGTTTCGCTTCCAGCCTCGCGTCCATCTATTCCTCCTTTCTCATCACTGAAGCCAGAATTTCCCTAAGTTCGGCCATGCTGTTCACCGTATGGATCTCGCCGCCATGCACGTAACTTACGTTGCCGGTTTCCTCCGACACTACCAGGATATCGGCATCCGTATCTTCACTTAGGCCGATGGCGGCGCGGTGACGCATTCCGTAATGGGCGGGAATGTCCGTGCGGTTTGTCATTGGCAGCTGGCAGCGGGCGGCGGCTATATGGTCACCCACTATTATCATTGCACCGTCGTGCAGGGGCGAATTCTTGAAGAAGATGTTGGTTATGAGGCGGCGGTTGATATCGGCCTCGAAGCGGTCGCCGGTGTTCATGTATTCGTCCAGCGAGGACTTGTGCTGCAGGACTATTAGGGCGCCTGTTTTTTCGGCCGACATTGCGCGTACGGCTTCTCCAAGTTCCTCTGCGCTCTGGCTGCCCATCTTCTCTTCCTTGATGCCCAGGAGGCGGTTGAAGAGCTGGCCGCTACGCCGCGCTATGCCGGACTGAATGGCAAAACGGTTGAGCAGGTGGCGGATTTCCGGCTGGAAAAGTATGATGATGGCAAGCACACCAACGTCCAGCAGAGTGTTAAGCAGTACCGTCGTCATCCGCATGTTAAGGGCCGATACAACAGCCTGCATGATTAGCAGAACCACCAGGATAATGACTATGTTGATCACCGTGGCGTCGCCTTTAATGCTGCGGATGAGCAAAAAGATTATGGTGGCCACCATTATGATGTCCAGAAGGTCGGCCCAGCCAAAGCTGATGAATCCGAATATGCCCGATGCCTGCAATAACATAGTCTGCAAAGATACGATTTTTATCGTAAAATATCGTTAAGTATGCTGCTGGCGGCTTCTCTGGCGCCTTCGCCGGGGCCTTGGATTACCAGCGGATAGGGGTGGAAGGCGCTGCGCACAATGATGGCGTTTTCCGTTCCCCGCAGGTGATAGGCCGGATGCACTGGCGGCACATTTTTCAGGCCGATACCGGCTTTGTAGCCCTTTCCGTCTTTTTCCAGCCAAGCCACAAAGCGGCGGCGGAAGCCTTGGGATTCGGCCTGGCGCGCCTGTTTGGCGAACTGCGGTTCGTAGGCCTCCAAGCCATGATAGAACTGCTCCACGCTGCCCTGGAAGAGCTCCTGCGGCACTACGGGGACAATTTCCACGTCTTCTTCTTCCAGCTGGACGCCGGCTTCGCGGGCAAGGATTATCAGTTTTCTGAGAGCGTCCTTGCCGCTGAGGTCCAGCCTGGGATCCTGCTCCGTGAGGCCGGCCGCCTGGGCCTTGCGAACCAGCGAGGCGAAGGTTTCGGAGCCGGGCCTGTAGTCGCCCAGAATCTGGTTCAGGGTGCAGGAAACTATGGCTTCTATGGAAAGCACTTCGTCGCAGCTGTTGGTGCCGCGGGTGATGGATTCCAGCATGGGAAGAGCGGCGCCAACGGTGGTTTCGTAGCGGAGGGCAGCGCCGTTTTCGCGCGCTGCGGCGTGCATGGCGGCGTAGTCGTAATACGGAACGGCAAACGAACGGCGGTTGGAAGACACTATGCCGATCCCCGCTTCCAGCAGCTCCACGTAGCGTTTGTAGATGGTTTCGCTGTCCGTTACATCTACGAATATGGCGCCTTGGGGGGCCTGGGTGAGGATGGCGTCAATGTAGTCCCCTTCCCTGTCCAGTTGCGGATTGCCGCAAACGTCTATTCCCCACTTGCGGCTGTTGGCACGGCCTACTATTCTAAGCTGTTTTCCGGTGCGTTCTTTGACTGTGCCGGCACTTTGCTCGATGATGGCGCAAAGGGCTTTTGCCACTGCGCCGTCGCCGGCTATGAAAAGGTTTATCTCCCTCACCGGCATCACCTGGAAAAATGCCCTGTGCAGTGCTCTGAGGGCTTTATCCAGCACCGCTTCCCTGACCTCCACGTTGAGGCTGTTGCCATCGGCCGATATCTTTTTGGCGGCTATGCCGGCTTCTTTGAGTGCGTTTTTGGCGGCTGTTACGGCGTCATCGGCCGGGGCTGTGCCTACAACTCTTATTTTGCCGCCTTCCGAGGCCACGCCTATCCAGCGGGTGGGGTCAGGTTCCGCGCCGATGACGGTGAATTTGCCGTCCGGCGCAAAAGTGTTGCGAATTTCGATGTCAATCCTGGCCTCCATGGCCGGGGCCACCGTTGGTGCATAAAGCACTTTTGCACCGTGCAGGGCCATCTCCAGGGCCGATTGATACGACATCCTTGGGATGGTGCGCGCTGCGCTCACCTGCTTGGGGTTGGTGGTCATTATGCCGGGGACGTCGGTCCATATCTGGAGGCTGTCGGCATTGAGGGCGGCGGCGTAAAGGGCGGCGCTGTAGTCCGAGCCACCGCGGCCCAGGGTGCTTATTTTGCCGTTTTTATCCCGACAGATGAAGCCGGGGGCTACGTACATATCGGCCCCGTTTACGGCCTGGCTTATGTTTTTGAAGGTTTGGGGCTCGTCGTCTTTTATTACAAGTTCCCTTGAGTCAAGCCACTTGGTTTTCCAGCCTTCGGCTTTTAGTTTGGCTTCAAGGATGGTGGTGGACAGGATTTCGCCGAAGGTTACTTTTTCGTCCTCCGGGGCCTGGTACATTTGTTTGAAGATGCCGTCTATCTTTTCCTGTACTTTGCGGCGCTCTTCGCCCGTGAAAAGGCGCGTCACGATGTCCCTGTGGCGCATTTCCATGTCTTTCAGACGCTCCGTGTCACCGCTTAGCAGCGCGTCCGTGCAGCCCGATATGGCCGAGCTTACAAGCACCACGCAGCCTTTTTCGGCCTCTTTTTCCACAATATCCAGAACCCTGGACATTGCCGTGGCGCGGGCTACCGAAGAGCCGCCGAATTTCAAAACCCTGTACATTATAGAAGCGTGCTAAATTCGTGAACTCCTTTAAGGCCTTCCGTGAGCGTTGCGGCTACAACTGCGCCTTTGGCGAAGCCTTCGCGGGAAAAGGCTTCGTGTGTGAGTGTTAGTTTGTCGCAGTCCGATGTGAGCGTAAGCGTGTGGATGCCAGGCACTTCCCCTTCCCTTATTGAAGTGATTACCGGTTTCTGATCCAGGCTTTCTTCCACTATTTGGGCCAGGGTTTTGGCCGTTCCTGAGGGGGCGTCCAGTTTGTGGATGTGATGGATTTCTTCAATTGCAGGCGTGTAACCGGCGCCTTTGAGAAGTTCCGATGCCTTTTGGATTGCCTTGAAAAGGGCGTTAACGCCAAGGGAGAAGTTGGAGGCGTAAATCATAGGCGTGCCGGCCTGTTCGAAAGCCTGCTTTACATCCTTTTCAATATCGTTCCAGCCTGTGGTGCCAATCACCGCGGCCTTGAAGTTCTGAGCTATGAACTTGTAATTGCTTCGGAAAGCTTCCGGTGTAGTGAAGTCTATGCAAACGCATTCCTTTGCCGTTTTGGGGTCTGTGGCGGTAATGTCTTCACTTGCTGCTACTAGGGGGATTCCCCTGCGCTGCAGTTCCTTTTCCACCATGTGGCCCATCTTTCCGTAGCCGCTGATTATTACTTTGACCATAGTTGATGAAACATTTTAACGTATTGCTGTACAGCCGTTTCCAGCTCTTCTGTGAGGATGTGTTCGTCCGGCCTGTGTGCGTAGCGTATGCTTCCGGGGCCGCAAATAATCTTATGCCCGAAGTTAGTGAGGTGCGGAGCGTCGCTGCCAAAAGCCACCGGCGCACTATGGAAGCCCGGCAATGTAACGTATTTAGCCGGC
>JAGCWB010000005.1 GCA_017962065.1 Bacteroidales bacterium | reverse complement strand
GGCCACAGCCTCCCTGGATACGGAAAGCGAGCGCCTGGTACAGGACGCTCTGGACCGCCTGATGAGCACCCGAACCACCATAGCCATAGCCCACAGGCTTTCCACAATACGTCATGCCGATATGATAGTGGTGATGCACGAAGGTCGCATTGTGGAGCATGGCAAACACGAGGAACTCATAGCCCTTGGCGGTTATTACAAGAAACTTAACGATATGCAAGCCCTATGATAATTAGAAGGGCCCTCCCCATCGCTTTTTTTGCGGCCATTGCAATTACGGCATCGGCCCAGAGCAATGCCCCCCGCGTAAAGGATTTTGCCGGCGTAACGGACTCTTTGCAAGTGCGTCTCAAGCGCCGCATGGGCGTGGAAAACAACTTCCGTCTGGAGAAAGTGACAGCCCGCGGAAAGCAGCTGGACTTCTACTATTCCCAAAACCTGAGTGCCTATCCCTGGCGCCCCGGAGACGTAACATGGTTCCTCCACCAACTGAGGGAACTGGGCGCCAAAGGGCTTGGCAGTTACACGGTTGGCACCGTCTATGCCAAGCGCCAGAACATTGCCGAACTGCCCATCCCCGCTATCGGTAACGACGGACAGCCTGTCAAGACATCCTTCCGAACGGCCGATCCCGCCAAGAATACCATTCCTCTGGTCAGCTCGGACGACAACTGGGAAAAAGGCCTTTCCGGCCGTCATATCGGCATCTGGCACAGTCATGGCCGATATTGGGAAGAGACCACGGAACGCTGGGAATGGCAGCGCAGCGCAACCCACCGCACGGTGGAAGACCTTTACACGCAAAGCTACGTAATCCCCTTCCTGATGCCCATGCTGGAAAACGCCGGTGCCGTTGTTCTGAGTCCAAGAGAACGTGACCCGCAGACGAACGAAGTGGTTTGCGACAACGACGATTCCTTCCCCGGGAAGCGCAAAAAAGGAATGCGAACGGCCGGCCAGTACAGCGAAAAAGGATCCTGGAGCAGCGCAGGAGAAGGTTTTGCCGATAAAAAAGAGGCATATTCCGGCCTTGACAATCCCTTCATGATGGGCACGGCCCGTCAAGCCAACACCATTCCGGCCGATGCCGACGGCTCAGAAGCAGAGGCCGTATGGCGTCCGGACATTCCGGAAAAAGGCGCATACGCCGTGTATGTAAGTTATAAAACTCTGCCATCAAGCACCACCGACGCCCGCTACACCGTTCATCACCTTGCCGGTGAAACCCTGCTGCACGTTAACCAGAAGATGGGCGGCGGCACCTGGATATACCTTGGCACCTTCCCCTTCGCCCAGGGTACGGAAGGCTATGTGAGCCTTACAAACCGCAGCTCGTCCAATGGCGTAATTACTGCCGATGCAGTACGCTTTGGCGGCGGAATGGGAAAGGTAGAACGTGAAGGAGGAGTTTCCGGCATGCCTGCATACGCCGAGGGTGCCGTGTACAATTACCAGTATTCCGGCATAGACATGGCCCTTCTGGACAAATGGGAGGGCGACTACAAGAAAGACATATCGGCCCGCGGAACATGGGTGAACCAGATGCTCAAGCGCGGCGTTCCCCTGGACCTTACGCTGGCTTTCCACTCAGACGCCGGAACATCGCCAAACGATTCGATAGTAGGCACTTTGGCCATCTACACCCTCCGAAGCGAAAACTCGGAGACCTTCCCCAACGGGGAATCGCGCCTTGTAAGCCGCCTTCTTGCCGACTGGGTTCAAAGCCAAATCGTGGATGATGTAAGGGCACTTTACGACCCCCTCTGGACACGCCGCGACGTACGCGACCGTTCCTACAGCGAATGCCGTCTGCCGGAGGTTCCGTCCATGATACTTGAACTTCTGTCACATCAGAATTTTTCCGACATGCGCTACGGCCTGGATCCGCAGTTCCGCTTTACCGTATCCAGAAGCGTGTACAAGGGAATACTGAAATTCATAAGTGCAAGATATAACGTTCCATACGTGGTGCAGCCGTTGCCGGTGCACCGCATGAGCGCCCGCCTGGAAGGCAGCAAGGTAAGGCTCAGCTGGAGTGCCTCCACGGATTCGCTTGAAACCACCGCCGCGCCTCTGTATTATAAGGTTTACACACGCCGAGACGACAGTTCTTTTGACATGGGCATGCAGATAAAGGACACCACCTGCACTCTTCCCATCCAGCCCGGTCACGTGTACAGTTACCTGATCACCGCCTGCAACGACGGTGGAGAAAGCTTCCCCTCAGAGATACTGGCAGTTGGAAAATCTTCGCAGGCCGATGCAAAGAAGGTGATGATAGTCAATAATTTCACCAGGGTTTCGGCACCGGTGTGGTTCGACACTCCCCTTTATGCCGGCTTTACCGACGACCAGGACAGCGGCGCCCCTTGGGGCCGGGACATTTCCTTTGTGGGCAGCGTGAACCAGTTTAACCGTTCGCGGGACTGGACCGACGACGACAACCCCGGCTTTGGCGGTTCGTTCACAGACCAGGCCGGCAAGATTGTAGCGGGTAATACCTTCGATTTTGTCGCAGCCCACGGCCGTGCGGTTCTGAACGCCGGCTACAGTTTTGAGTCTTCAAGCTCGGAAGCCTTCGACGGCACCACCAATGCTTTTGCTGTAGATTTAATCTGCGGCAAGCAAATCACAACGCGTATAGGTAACGGCACAGCTCCGGACAAGTATTCAGTGTTCCCCGTTTCTTTACAGGATGCTCTACGGGAATATACCAAGAAAGGAGGCAGTGTCCTCATTTCCGGCTCTTACATCGGCACCGATGCATGGGACGGCATTTACCAGGGCGTTCCAAAGGCTCCGGAAGACACCCGCACCTTTGTAAAAGAAGTACTTGGTTACAAGTGGCTTACGAATTACGGCGACTATAGCGGCGTGGCCATGCCGGCAGAAAACAGCGGCATCAATGCCGTAAGTTACAACCGCCTGTGGTCTTCAGACACCTACCGCGTAGAGAACCCGGACGGCATACTCCCCGCATCGTCCAAATCCAAGCCTCTTCTTCGCTACTTAGGCACCGATATTCCGGCCGCAACCTTCTTCGACTCCGGCACGCACCGCGCCGCAGCCTTCGGCTTCCCCCTTGAAACCTCCGAACAGATGGAAGTGGTTATCAAGGCGGTGCTGAAGATGTTTGCCGAATCGCGGTAGAATTTACATCCTTTCCGGAAGCTCAATTCCAAGCAGGCCCATGGCACTTCTGAGTGTACGGGCAAGCACTGCTATAAGTTCCAGACGGTACTTGAGCAGCGCGGGCTTCTCTTCGCGCAGGATGGGAGTATCGTGATAATACTGGTTGAATTCCTTGGCCAGTTCGTAGGCGTAGTTGGCAATTACGGCGGGGCTCAGTGCGGCGCCGGCCTCTGCAACCTTGCCAGGATACAGGCCCAGGAGTTTCACAAGGCGTATTTCCTTGGCAGAGGGCTCTACGTCAAGCTTTATATCGGCCGGGCCAAAAGGCACGGTGGCCTTGCGCAGTATGCTGCAGATACGGGCGTGGGTGTACTGGATGAAAGGACCGGTGTTTCCGTTGAAATCGATGCTTTCCTTGGGATTGAAGAGCATGGTCTTCTTGGGATCCACCTTGATGATGAAGTATTTCAGGGCGCCAAGGCCGATCATGTGGTACAGCCTTTCCTTTTCGGCCTCTGACATATCGGCCAGTTTGCCGCTTTCCTCCGAGGTCTTCTTTGCCTCTTCGTACATGCTCTGGATAAGGTCGTCGGCATCCACTACCGTGCCTTCGCGGGACTTCATCTTGCCTTCCGGAAGTTCTACCATGCCGTAGGACAGGTGGTAGATACGGTCTGCCCATTCGAAGCCTAACTTCTTGAGTATGAGCTTTAGAACCTGGAAGTGGTAGTCCTGATCGTT
>JAGCWB010000122.1 GCA_017962065.1 Bacteroidales bacterium | reverse complement strand
TACAGCTGGGCCGCAAGGGTTTTGTTGTGGCTAAGGATAAGTGCCGGTCGTTGAAGACGCTGGATGACATTGGCCATGGTGAAAGTTTTGCCGGAACCGGTTACACCAAGTAGAGTCACGTTGTTTACGCCCTGTTGTAAAGCTTTGCATAACTGGTCTATCGCCTCGGGCTGATCGCCCGAAGGATGGTAGTCTGAATGCAGCCTGAATTCCATGAAGAATGCCTTTTGCACAAAGATACGGCCTTTTGACAAATATTAAAAATATTGGAGAAAATTTGTTTGTCAAGAAAAAAATACATAAATTTGCGTCGATAATCGCTAATTGGCGATAAGAGTTGAATAATTTTATTACTTATATTACACTATGAAAGGTATCAAATTTTTCGGAGTTCTTGCACTTGCAAGCCTCATGTTCTCTGCCACTGCTTTTGCACAGGAGAACAACAACCGTGACGAAAACGGTAAGATCGTCCGCGGTGCTTATGAGACCAATAAGGCCTTCGACAACACCTTTATCAGCATTGGTATCGGTTACAACGCCGGTATCAACTTTGGCAACAAGGGCCTCATCCCCTTCGCACAGGGTATGGGCGGCCTGGGCGTAGACCTCGGTTTCGGTAAAATGTGGACCCCGTTCATCGGCGGCCGCATCAATTATCATGGCTGGGCCAACAACGTAGCCGGCAAGTTCGCCGTCAACGCTCCCCGTCAGCACTTCCTCACCGGCGACCTCCTCTGGAGCCTCACCGACACCTTCTGGGGTTACAAAGAGACCCGCGTTTGGAATGTCCTCCCTTACATCTCCGGCGGTTATGCCCGTTACAACGGCAATAACGAGTGGATCATGGGTGGTGGTATCCTGAACAAGTTCTATCTCACCAAGCGCGTCAGCTTCCTCCTGGACTTCCGCGGCATGATTGCAAAGAACTACGGTTTCTACAATGCTCCCGTGGATAAGAACAGGCAGTCCCTCGGCAGGTTTGAGTTCCCCGTTTCCGCTACCATCGGTGTAGCCTTCAACCTTGGCAAGACCAACTTCGACCGTCACACCTCCATCACTCCTGTTGTCATCCCTGTTCCTTTCACCACCGAGCAGTACAACGCTCTTAAGGACAAGGTTGCAGCCCTGGAGAAAGAGAATGCCGAACTCAAGGACAAGATCGCTGCCCTGGAGAACGAGCTCGCTCCTTTCAAGAACCTCGTAAACGGCCAGACCTATCTCTACGAGAACGGTACCTTCACCGCTGTTGAGGTTGCTCCCAACGCTCCTATAACCCTCTACTTCGACTGTGGTTCCTCTACCCTCAGCGCTCGTGAAAAAGCTCACTTCGAGTATTTCGCAAAGAACGTTGTTAACGGTGATGCCAAGTTCGCAGTTGACGGCTATGCAGACAAGCAGACCGGTAGCGCCCGTCGCAACCAGCAGCTTTCCGAGCAGCGCGTAAAGACCGTGGTTGACCTCCTCACCAAGGCCGGTGCCAACGCCAGCAACATCGAAACCGCTGCCCACGGTGCAACCGTACAGCCTTTCGACAGCCCTGCTAAGAACCGCGTGGTTACCATCGAGGTTAAGTAAGTTCAGCTTACTCCAAGATTCTAAGGGACATTCCTTCGGGGATGTCTCTTTTTTTCGTACCTTTGCAGCGGAAAAAAATTAAGAATGAGAAGGAAACCCATAGTAGGACTCATCTACGACTTCGACGGCACCCTGTCGCCGGGGAACATGCAGGAGTTTGGCTTCATTCAGGCAATCGGCCAGACTCCGGAAGAATTCTGGGCAAAGAGCGACGGCATTGCCAAGGGGCAGGACGCCTCCAACATCCTGGCCTATATGAAACTGATGTTCGACGAAGCCAAAAAGAACAACATCAAACTGACTCACGCAGGTTTCCAAAGGTTCGGTGCCGATATCAAGCTTTACGATGGAGTACGCGAGTGGTTCAAGAACGTGAACGATTACGGCAGGGAGCATGGCGTAATTATTGAGCATTATATCAACTCCTCCGGCCTCACAGAAATCATTGAAGGTTCGCCAATTGCAAAAGCCTTTAAGCACATCTTTGCCGGCAGTTTCATATACGACGAAAAAGGCGTAGCCGAATGGCCCGGAATAGCCGTGGACTTTACCGCCAAAACGCAGTATCTGTTCAAGATTCAGAAAGGCATTTTCTCTTCACGCGACGCTGTAAAGGTAAACGAATCGCTGGCCGATGAAGCCAAGCGCATTCCTTTCACCAACATGATTTATTTTGGCGACGGAGAAACTGACGTGCCCTCAATGAAGCTTGTGAACATGTTCGGCGGCAATGCCATAGCTGTATTTGATCCTACTAAGCCTGGCAAAAAGGCAGTGGCGCAAAAGCTGCTCCGCCAGGGCCGCGTGAACTTCATCACTCCAGCCTCCTATACCAAGGATTCCCGCACCTTCCGCCTCGTGTGCGCGATAATAGATAAGGTAAAGGCCGATAACGAACTCCGTCAATTTACAAGTTACAAATAATGAGAAAGCTCAAGATTGGCATGGTGCAGCAGCACTGCACCGCAGACATTGCAGGCAATATAACAAGCCTGCAGGGCTATGTACGTGAAGCCGCAGCAAAAGGCGCACAACTGGTAGTTCTTCAGGAACTGCACAACAGCCTGTACTTCTGCCAGGAAGAAAACGCAAAACTCTGCGACTTGGCGGAACCCATTCCCGGTCCTTCCACGGAAAGTTTCGGCGCCATTGCCAAGGAGCTTGGCGTGGTTATAGTGCTCTCGCTCTTTGAGCGTCGCACGGCAGGTATTTACCACAATACGGCAGTAGTTGTTGAGAGCGACGGCTCAATTGCAGGTAAGTACCGCAAGATGCACAT
>JAGCWB010000004.1 GCA_017962065.1 Bacteroidales bacterium | reverse complement strand
GTGGGTTCCGGATTCGATATCAAAGGCTCCGCCGTGACCGCCCCAGCCACCGGTTACCGTACCGTTACTGAGATTGAGCGTGGAGCCGGTACGCACCACGATGGCCTGGCTGTCACGGGATGTGCATCCGCGGTTCAGCGTGAAACCATTCATATCAATGGTAATCGTCCTGCTTTCCTTAATCTCCAGCAGACTGGTGGTGGAAATGTCATTGGCAAACAGGATGTATGCATTGTCGTTCGTTACCGCTGCGGTGAGCTCGGCCTCATTGTGTACTTCAATTGCATCTGAAAGCGTTACGCCGATATTATAATATTTGCCGGCTTCCAGCGTAACGCCGGTTTTATTCAACATATAAGTCTTTTCCCCCGCCGTAGCCTTCAGGAAAACGGAGGCCGATGAAACGGCCGGGACAGCCACAATCAGCCAGTCTCGGGCCGAAGAAGGCGTGACTGTTATGGTCTGTTTGGGCAATGTCACTATTAAGGGCCTGGCGCTCACATTCAGGTTGAACTTCACTATGGCCTGCTGGTTTTCGAATTGGGCCGATGTGGTGGTGACGCTTGTCCCCTCCACGTTTGTCACCGTGACGTTTGCCACAGCGTAGTCACAGTGGGCGGAGATATATTCAATGGAGCCGTCCTGGCTGGCGTAATCCGGGCTCAGGAACTTGAGGGTGAGCTGGTCTCCGGCCGAGAGGTCTCCGGTAATGCTGCCGGAAAGCGTGGTGTTTGAACCGGCTTCCTTGGCCGATAGGGTTCCAATAAGAGCTTCCCCTTTGTACACGCTTACTTCTTCGCCCACGGCCCACAGGGCCTCAAGCGTGTTTCCGTTGATGTTCAGGGCCTTGGTGTCCGGCCTATCTCCCTTTCCCGCCGCAACGGTAAGGGTATAGGTCTTTACCTGGGGAGTTTGTTGCTCCGGCTGCACAGGTGAATCTGTCTCCTTGGCGCAGGAGAACAGCAGGACACAGGCCGATATAAGAAGATGTCTAGTTCTCATAGACGGAACTTTATTCCCAAGTATCTTCTTCGGCGTCTCCATAACTGGAGCGGGAAGCCGTTATTGTGCTGCTAGTGCTGCTACATACGATAGACTCGTTAGCTACTTCCACGGAAGCTGTTTCCGGAACTGCATAATTGAGTTTCATAAGAGTAATAGTTATTTTATAAGTTCGAATACAAATACCAAAGTTCAAAATTAATAAAAATTTATACTAATGGAATAATATTAAGCCACGTATTTGGGCGCGACCAAATGCGTGGTTTGATACACAGTGACTTATATACGAAAAAACCCCTCTGCAGTTGCCTTTAGAGGGGTTTTGGTACTGGGTAGGAGAATCGAACTCCTATTGCGAGATTGAGAATCTCGAGTACTAACCGTTATACGAACCCAGCGGATTGGACTGCAAAGGTACGATAAAATTTTTATTCTGCAAATTTTTTCGGCCTGCGCATAAAATTTATTTCATACGGTATGGCTGGTCGTCGTACAGGAGGTAGCGTTTGGCCTTCCTTATCCACTTTTGCTCTTCCAGTTTAACGTGCTCCTGAACTACGTCAAAGGAGATTTCCTCCTTAAGGTATGCCTCCAGGACAGGATCGGCCAGTTTGGTCCAGAAGGCCGAATCAAATTCGAAGGCCGAATAATGCTCCCGGAACCATCGCATCAGGTGGAGGGTGTGAAGGAGGCTGTGGTAGGGCTCTCCGGGCAGAAGCATAATCTGGAAGCCGAAGCAGCGTTCACCTGCATACCGGCCGGTGGAAGGGGTGAAGGAGCAGGGACGAAGAAGGGCACCGCCGGCCTGCGGAAGCTGCTCAGTATGAATAGGTTTGATAAAAGGCGCGCCGATATACTCGTACGGCCGTGCCGTGCCGATGCCTGGCGTGATGGTAGTATTGTTCCAAAGTCCGCCGCCGCTGTAAAGATACGAACTGAACAGCCCAGGAATATCAGAAGCCGGCGCAATGGTCCACGGCATTAGCTGCCGATTAGCGTCTGTTGCCATGGCCGATATCACGTGGATTGGGAATTTGGTGCCTATCTCAGAGGCATAAAGGTTCACCAGTTCTCCCAGCGTAAGTCCGTGACGATGAGCCACTTTGGGTACATACATTTCCCCCGCAACCGCCGGGATGGAGCCTTCCACCACTCGGCCGCAGGGGTTGATGTGATCCACAATATACAGGGACGGGGCGTCCGGGCCCAGCAGCTGCAGCATTTCCATTAGCTGCATCACGTCTTTGGTGTAGTTGAAGTAACGTACTCCAACGTCCTGAATTTCAACCACTACGGCATCTAGCTGCCTTAGCTGGTCGCTCTCGAAAACAATGTGATTTGTTCCCGGAGTAAGCTCGGCCTCCCTGGGATTGAATACCGTTGCAAGATTTCCCCTCTGATGGAAAATCTCGTACATCCATCGGCCCTTACCTGTGTCCCAGCAGTTTTGGGTGCAAAAGCAACCCACCTTGCCGTACAGCAAGGCTTTATCCAGCTGGTCTTCAAGGGGTGTTGTGCGAAATGAAAACACTAGCCGATAATCTTGTTGGCCACTGCAATTACTTCATTGCCAAGTTCTTCGGCGCGCTTCATGGTGGAGGCCTCTGAGTAGATGCGGATAATGGGCTCCGTGTTGGACTTGCGCAGGTGAACCCATTCCTTCTTGGCTTCGAAGATTATCTTTACGCCATCGATGTCGTTGATCTCTTCCTTGGCGTAGATCTTCTTTAGCTCACTCAGAATCTTGTCGATTAGGGCCGAATCGCTTAGCTGAATCTTGTTCTTGGCAATGAAATATTGCGGGTATGTCTTCTTTAGTTCGCTCACTTTCATTTTCTTGTGGGCAAGATTGCTGAGGAACAGGGCAACGCCAACCATAGCATCGCGGCCCGCGTGGATGGCAGGATAAATGACGCCGCCGTTGCCTTCGCCGCCAATCAGTGCATCCACCTTATGCATGAGGGTGGTTACGTTAACTTCGCCCACGGCCGATGCATAATATTTACCGCCGTGCTTTTCCGTAACGTCGCGCAACGCGCGGGTGCTGGAAAGGTTGCTAACCGTTGCGATGGGCTTGCCTTCTTTTTGGGCCAGTTCACAAAGATAATCGGCCACGGAAACCAGCGTGTATTCTTCAACGAAAGGTTCGCCGCCCTCCTGGATGAATGCCAGGCGGTCTACGTCCGGGTCCACTGAAACGCCCAGATCGGCTTTTTCACGCTTTACGGTTTCGCACAGGTCAACCAGGTTTGCGGGAAGCGGTTCCGGGTTGTGGGCAAAGTCTCCGGTGGGGTTGCAGTTAAGCTCTATGCATTTGACACCCATACGTTTAAGCAGGCGTGGCATGATTATGCCGCCTACGGAGTTGATGGCGTCCACCACCACTGTGAAGTGGGCAGCCTTGATGGCAGGAACAACAACCGACGGCAGTGCCAGCACTGCGTCCAGGTGCCTGTCCGTGAAGTCTTCTTCCTCGATGGTGCCAAGCTGGTCCACTTCGGCAAAATCGAAGTCCTCTTTTTCGGCCAGGTCAAGCACGGCCTGACCTTCGGTTGCTGTCAGGAATTCTCCTTTGTCGTTGAGGAGTTTGAGGGCGTTCCACTGGCGGGGATTGTGGCTTGCGGTGAGGATTATGCCGCCGTCGGCATTGGCAAACAGAACTGCCATTTCCGTTGTAGGAGTAGATGCAAAGCCGCATTTGACCACATCTATGCCGCAGCCGATGAGGGTTCCTACCACAAGTTGTTCTACCATGTCGCCGGACATGCGGGCGTCTTTGCCAACAACAATCTTGTACTTGCTTCCGTTGTTGGGTTTGCCCTTGCGCAGGGGGAGAGTTTCGGCATATGCTGCCGTGAACTTTACTACGTCGATGGGAGTGAGGGCGCTGCCGGGCGCGCCGCCAATGGTTCCACGAATACCGGAGATGGACTTGATCAGTGTCATATTCTATTGAATTAGTTTCCGTATGTCCCACAAAGTTATTAAATTTGCGCCCCAAAAACAAAAAAATATGCAAGGTTTCTGGACCATAATAATGCTCATTTTTTCGAATGTTTTCATGACGTTTGCCTGGTACGGCCATCTGAAGCTTCAGGAGATGAAAATCTCTACCGGCTGGCCGCTTATCCTCATCATCCTTTTCTCCTGGGGAATAGCGTTTTTCGAGTACTGTCTCACCGTTCCGGCAAACAGGATCGGCTTCCAGGGAAACGGCGGCCCGTTCAACCTTATGCAGCTTAAAGTTATACAGGAAGTTGTTTCGCTTACTATATTTACGGTGGTGGTGACGTTCCTGTTCAAAGGACAGCCCATACAGTGGAACCATCTCGCGGCTTTCTTCTGCATGGTCCTGGCGGTCTTTTTTGTGTTTTTGAAGTAATCGGTCCCGGGATTATTTGGAAATCCGGATTACATTTCCTATCTTTGCGGTCCAAAATTGTTGACAATTTAATTTTTACGTAAAATGAAGAAAGGAATTCATCCCGAAACCTACCGTCTTGTAGCTTTCAAGGATATGTCCAATGACACCGTCTTCGTCACCCGCAGCTGCGCTCCCTCCAAGGAGACCCTTACTGTGGAAGGCGTTGAATACCCGCTGGTGAAGCTGG
>JAGCWB010000121.1 GCA_017962065.1 Bacteroidales bacterium | reverse complement strand
CCTTGAAGTACTCTTCCATGGGGCGGTCGTTGATGACGAACTTGCCCGTACCGGGTACTACATAAACACGAGCGACAGCTGATTTACGTCTTCCAAGGGCGTGTTTCTGTTCCATGTGCTCTGTTTAGATTTCGTTAAACTTAATGGTTTTGGGGTTCTGTGCCTGCTGCTTGTGCTCAGGACCTGCATAAATGTACAGGTTGTTGATGAGCTTGCTTCCCAGACGGGTCTTGGGCAGCATACCGCGCACAGACATGCGGATGAGTTCCTCGGGTCTTGAAGCAAGGATTTCGCGGGGCGTGGTGAAACGCTGGCCACCCGGATAACCGGTGTAGCGGGTGTAAACGCGGTCGGTCATCTTTTTGCCGGTGAGACGGATCTTTTCGGCATTTACGATGATGACGTTGTCACCACAGTCCACGTGCGGGGTGTAGCCGGGCTTGTTCTTGCCACGAAGCACCAGGGCTACGCGGGAAGCCAGGCGACCGAGCGCGATGTCGGTTGCATCAATGACGAGCCACTCCTTGTTCACAGTTGCCGCATTCAGGGAAACTGTTTTGTAGCTAAGTGTGTCCACTGTCTTGATAATTAATGGTTTAACATAAATGTTGCGATCCCCCTACAATCAGAGGGACCGCAAAGGTAGGAATTTTTTACCGAAATACCAAATAATCCTTGTAGGATTCAGTTTTTCCCGCTATACCGGCCGGCGAATAGGACGGCGCCGGTGCTGGATTCGGTGATCATGTAGAGGAAGGGATGGTTGGCATGGAAGACAACGTGGTCAACGGGCCCAGCCGCATTCTTCATCATTCCCGCGCTGGAGACTACCGCCGCCTCTGATCCTTCTTCGTCAACCTTGATTACTGCATCCTGCTGGACAAAGCTCAGGTATGCGGCATAGGCCGACATGGCTGTGAAATCGGCCTTACTGGAATCGAATGAACTTGGCATGCCCATTTCCGAGAGGATATCGTTGAGTTTGATGTGATACGTGGTTTCGAAGCGGGGCAGCCAGAGGTCCACTTCGCTGTTGGACATATACCTGACGGCGTCCAGGCCTATGGACTTGAGGTCCTTGATGACATCGGCCGTGGTGAAGCCTTCCAGCGGAAGGAAAACGGTCATGGAGAAGGCTCCGTTGCCGTATGGCAGCTTGACTGCCTGGAAAACTTTATCCTCCAGATAGCCGTACTTTTGGGTCTGCTTCATCATGGGCACCTGCTTCTTTGCGCCGGATTCGTCGGTGAAGGTTTCCTGGGATGTGGCCGATTTCTGGAACTTCTCCTTCCACTGGCTCTTGAAGTACATGGCATTAAGGAGGATAGCCAGCAGGTTAGGATTAACGTCGTCCAGAATCTTGGGAACCAGGCCGTTGGTGTGCTTGGAGCACCAGCCGTTGATGGCCTGCAAGGATGCTGCGCCGTCGGAGAAATCAAGGTTTGAAACTTCGGCCTGATAGTATTGCTTGACGGTGCTCTTGTAAGTGTCCAGAAGGGGCCATCCGTCGTCCACGAAGATTGCGTTGGCAATAGTTAGTGTGGTCTTTTTATCCAGTGCCGGAAGCTGTTCAAGCATGGACTTGCAGAATTCATTTACATCGTCCACCTCGCCTTTGCCATAACCCAGCACGGAGCAAATCTCATCGGCCGTCTGGCCCTGCGCCCCGTCCAGAATCATCCCCAGAAGGAACTGCATGCTCAAAGGAGAGATGATGTAATCTTTGTCGGCTTCCGCATTGATGTATTCTATGTAGTTAAGGTTGAAAGCCTCTCCTTTCTGTACAATCTCGGCCGATTTGGTAGTAAGATCCAATGCCTTATATGGGTTGTTTGCCGTATCGTCAATTTTTTCGCAGGCGATGAGTGCAAAAACGAGAGCGATGATTCCAAGGTTACGCATATCTGTTAGTGTTTTACTATGTATAGATGCATCTTAATGGCAAAACGTTGCTATTTCTGCACTCGTCGCCGGTATTATCCGCTCCTGCGACGTTGGCGCTCCCCGTGAAGCTGCCGCCCCTTTCGCGACGCGCCATCCCTCAAAAACGCCCCTTTTTGCGGGATGCGGCGTCGTCGCAACCTGCCATCCAGCAAAATCGGCCCAAAATGCGGGATGCGGCGTCGCTACTGCATATCCCTTAGCCTTACGTCTGTGCCGGGAAGAAGTTCCGGAAGCGCCGATAAGTCGGTTTGGGAGAAATGGTAAGGAATCAGCACTTTGGGCGATATCACTTTGGCGGCATTGACGCATTGTTCAACTGTCATCGTATAGGGCTGGTTCACCGGGAGGAAGGCTACGTCGATGTCTTTCAGACCGGCCATTTCCGGAATGTCCTCGGTGTCGCCGGCGATGTAAATCTTCAGGCCGTCTATCGTCAGAACGAATCCGTTGTCCCTTCCCTGGGGATGGAACATCGTGCGTCCTTCAGTGTAGTTATAGGCCGGAACGGCTTCCAGGCCGATATTTTCAGGAAGGCCGATGCTGTCTCCGTTGGCCATCACAGTTCCGTAACCAAGCATCTCGGCACAGCGGGCGTTGGTTACAAGCATGGTCTTTTCGCCGGAAAGAATGCCGATGGCTTCTTTGTCAAAGTGGTCGCCGTGCTCGTGGGTGACCAGGATGATATCGGCCTTGGGGAACTCCGTGGGCTTGCCGTAGCCGGAGACGGGATCTACGTGGATGGACAGTCCTTTATAGTTGAGCGCCAGGGTGCCGTGCTTGATTAAGGTGATGGCAACCGGCTTTCCGCCAGCAGTGAAGAATGTTTCCACTGCATATTGTGTCACAGGCCGATTCTCTTCCGTCCATGCCATATATCCGCCAAGCATATTCGTTACGGTATAGCCTGCTTTGGAGAGTTTCTCCGCAGCGGCGGCGCTGCGCTTACCGCTTCGGCAATAAACTGCCAGAGGCGTGTCCTTGGGAAATGCCTGCATCTTTTCCATAAAATCGGTGGCGTTCCAGTCGCAGTTGGCGGCCCCGGGGAGATGCCCGGCGGCATACTCGTCGGGGGTGCGGACATCGACCAAGGCAATGGAGCCGTCGGAGATGGCGTTAGCGAAGTCCTCTGTATTGAGGTTCTTGTAGCCGCTTCCGCAGGCAAAGAGGCCCAGAAGTGAAAGGAGTGACATAATTCTGATGGTCTTCATATTGATAGTTTTTGATATGCTAAACGCTGGTCTCCGGACAACAGGTATATGATTCCGCAGTATGTAAACCCATATTTGGTTATGCAATGCTGCATTATGTGATTGTCCTTGTGGGTATCGATGCGGATGTTCGGGTCTCTGGAGAAGCACCAGTCCATTATTGCTTTGAAAACGCCGTGCACATCCGGGTAGCTGCCAATACGGTGCACTACATGGTACGGCTTGTCGTTAAGCCAGGAACCGCCTTCTATGTAACTGTATGTAGGTTCAGGCGAAGGTATGAATGCAAAATAGCCAATAATGCTGTCTTCCGTGACCACGAACCCGTGACCGTTCTCAATGTCGTTCAGTATCACCTCCTGAGAAGGATACCCGTTCACCCACTGGCCCGTATTACCTGACGCGCGCATAATCCCCTTCGCGGCATCAAGGACATCCACGATGCTTGCAAGGTCATTCTTATGCGCCGCCCTGATGATCATCCCAGTTCCATTGTCCTGTGCATGATGCCGCACTCGTCAAAGAGGTCGGAGGTCACGCGGAAGCCAAGTTTCTCATAAAAGCCAATGACCTGCACCTGTGCGTGTATAATGATATGCTTGCAGCCCAGGACTTCACGGCAGTGGGCAATGGCAGCCTTCATCACTTCCAGCCCATAGCCTTTTCCGCGCACGGTCGTGAGCACCCGGCCGATATGGGCGCCGCCTTCTTCGGCATAACACCTTGCATAGGCAACGATGCGGCCGCCTTCGGTTAGCATGATATGGGTGGAATGCAGGTCCTGCTCATCAAGCTCGGCACAAAGTGTAATCTTCTGCTCCAGCACAAAAACCTGCTCCCGCACCTCGCAAATGCGGAAGAACTCCTCGGTAGTGAGTTCCCGGAAAGTCTTTATTGTGAACATATTGTCAAAGATAACACTTTTCCGGTATTAATCGACGCCGCATCACGCATTTTTGGCCGATTTTGAGGGTTGGCAGGTTGCGACGACGTGGCATCGGTCAAAAAGGGGTGTTTTTGAGGGATGGCGCGTCGCGGAGGAGGGGAGGCATACGCGTCAAAGAGGTCACCACGGCGCACGAGAACGCCTACAGCCCATACACACCTTCCACTTCCGGGGTTTCGGAGCCCCAGCGGGTGGCGATGTAGTCAAGGGTGGCGAAGATTTCGGAGGGGTCTTTGGAGGTGACTAGCTTGATGCGGGTGTCTTTGAAGTCACGGAGGCCTTTGAAGTAGCAGGAGAGGTGGCGGCGCATTTCGTAGACGCCGGTAACGGGGCCTTTGAGGTCCAGGGACAGTTGGAAGTGGCGCTTGGCCAGCGCGACACGGGAGGCAACGCTCATGGGAGGCAGTTCTTCGCCGGTATCAAGCAGGTGACGAATCTCAGTAAAGATCCACGGATGGCCAAAGGAAGCGCGCCCAACCATGATTCCGTCCACGCCGTAGCGGTCAAAAGCCTCTTTGGCCTTCACAGCCGAATTGATATCCCCATTACCAATAATAGGAATGCGCATGCGCGGGTTTTCCTTGACCTTGCCTATCAACGTCCAGTCGGCTTCCCCCTTGTACATCTGGCAGCGGGTGCGACCGTGGATGGTGAGGGCCGATACGCCAACGTCCTGCAGTTGCTCGGCCAGTTCTACAATAATCTTTGAGTTCTCGTCCCAGCCAAGGCGGGTTTTTACGGTGACGGGCTTGTCCGGGACAGCCTCAACTATAGCCTTGGTAATTGCTACAAGCTTAGAAGGCTCACGCATCATGCCACTCCCCGCTCCCCTGCCGGCGATCTTTGATACAGGACAGCCAAAGTTGATATCGATGATATCGGCCCCGTGGCCACCGGCAAGTTCGGCTGCCTGGGCAGCCATACGGGCGGCATCCACCATGGCCTCCGGAATGCTGCCGTAGATTTGCACGGCAACGGGGGCTTCCTCCTCCAACGTGCGCATTTTGGCTATGGTTTTGGCAACGTCACGCACAAGGCCGTCAGAACTTACGAATTCAGTTGTGACCATGGCAGCGCCCGCCTCCCTGCACAGGATGCGGAAACTGGCGTCGGTTACGTCCTCCATGGGCGCAAGCGTTACCGGACGCTCTCCAAGGTCTATGTTTCCTATTTTCATAAGCGGCAGCAAAGATAGCGAAAAAAACACTATATTTGTAAGAATCAATATTGATGCTATGTCATTCGCACTGGAAATCACAATGCGCCTTATGGGAGCCGCTCTCATAGGAGCTGCCATAGGATATGAACGCGAACTCAGAGCCAAAGGCGCCGGCCTTCGCACTCACGTGCTTGTTGCCGTGGGCTCATGCCTTTTCATGCTCATTTCGCAGTATGGCTTTAATGTGGCCGAAATGAGCGTGATGTTCCCCAAGAAGCACAGTGGCATGGAACTCATGCGAAAGATCACCAGCGCTCCCGGAATCGAACTAATAAGTATGGAATAATGCTTTATGGCTTAATCCTCAGGCTAAGGCATTTAGCCTACGATAAAGGTTGGAAGAAGTCGCAGGAAGCTTCTGTTCCAACCATTTGCGTAGGTAATATCACCGTTGGCGGCACCGGTAAAACCCCCATGACGGAGCTAATTATCAAAAAGCTCGTAGAAAACTGGAAACAGCCCGCCGTGCTCTCCAGAGGCTATAAACGCAAGTCAAAAGGCTTCCAGATAGTAAAGGCCGATGGTACAGCCGCCATGTACGGCGACGAACCCCTCCAGATTGCCCGCAAGTTCCCGGACATAACGGTAGCGGTGGACAAAGACCGCGTCCACGGTTGCCAGCAGCTCTCCAAAGCCGGAGTAATAGTACTTGACGACGCCTTCCAATACCGCAGGCTTCGCGCTACGCTGAACATAATACTAGTAGACTACAACCGTCCCACATTCAAAGACAGGCTCCTCCCCTGGGGCCGCTTGCGTGATTTACCCTCACGCATAAAAGAGGCCGATATAGTAGTTGTAACAAAATGCCCGGCCGAATTGGACGAAAACGAACGGGAACAATGGCGCAAAAACCTTAAGCTAAAGGCCGACCAAAAGCTTTTCTTCACCACCATCCGCTACTGCGCCCCCCAGCCCGTCTTCCCGGAAGCCGACGTCCGCTTCACCTACGCCAAAAGGATTATCCTTCTGTCCGGAATAGCCAACGACGCCCCGCTTAGGAACTATCTCTCCGACACTTACATCATTCACCACCGCCTGGCATTTGGGGACCATCACCGCTTCTCCAAAGGCGACATAAGCCGCCTTATGACCCTTGTAAAAGAGAACCCCACAGACCTTATCATAACAACGGAAAAAGACGCCCAGCGCCTGCGGGACGTCTCTTCCATGCCATTGGAACTTAAGCAGCGCCTCTTCTACATTCCTATCGAGGCCGTCTTCCTTACTCCGGAGGAAGATGCTCAGTTCTTCTCCAATACTTCATTCTGAACCCGCACCGACTCGTCGTGGATTGCGGTCATGATAGCCGTAATAGCCTGCTCCGAAATTCCCAGTGCAGCAGCACGCTCCACCATATCGGACAGCAGCTGCTCCCATCGGCCTGCCTGGATAATGGCCACATTGTGCTCGCGTTTATACTCACCAATGCTGCGGCTCACATCCATACGCTCTTTCAGGAGCTTCAAAAGATTCTCGTCAATTACGTCTATGCGGGCGCGAAGGGCGTCAATTCCCTCCTTGTAAGCCTCGTTCTCCGAGGTATTGTCGCGGATAATCAGGCTCTCCAGCATAGTCTTGAGGTCCGGAGGCGTTAGTTGCTGCTTGGCATCGCTCCAGGCGCAGTCCGGGTTGCAGTGGCTTTCCACCATAAGACCGTCCAGACCAAGGTCCATGGCCCTCTGGGACAGCTCTAGCAGATATTTCCGGCTACCTGCCATGTGGGAAGGGTCGGCAAAGAAAGCCAGCTGCGGGTAACGCGTCCTAAGTTCCACCGCCAGTTTCCAACCGGGATCGTTGCGGTAAGGGATAGGGGCCGATGTGGAAAAACCGCGGTGGATAACGCCCAGCTTGCGAATTCCGGCACGGTTCAGGCGCTCCAGAGCGCCAATCCACAAGTCGATGTCCGGATTCACGGGATTCTTGACCAGAACGGGGATGTCGGTGCCTTCCAGGGCATCGGCAATCTCCTGCATAAGGAAAGGATTGGCCGATGTACGGGCTCCTATCCAAAGCAGGTCCACGCCGTACTTGATGCATTCAAGCACGTGCTTCTCCGAAGCCACTTCCGTGCTCACCTGCATGCCATACTGCTCCTTCACCTTCTTGAGCCACTTGAGGCCCTTGGAGCCAACGCCCTCAAAGGAGCCCGGGTGCGTGCGAGGTTTCCATATACCTGCACGGAACACGTGGATGCCGAAGTCGTGCAGGCCTTTGGCCGTTTCCAGCACTTGCTCTTCAGTTTCGGCACTGCAGGGGCCTGCAATGCACATGGGACGCGGGAGAGTAAAGAAGCCCCATTCAGTTGCGGGGACAATGTCAAGTTCGTGAGCCATAATTCTATTATTCTGTCATTCTGAGCGTTAGCGAAGAATCTTTTTAATCCTGTTAGCTTCTACAATCAGCTCTCGTATGCGCTCCTGGTCGTAATTGAACACGGCGTCGCGGAACTGCAGCATCTTTTCTATATAGGTATCCATCACGTGAAGCACGTTGTCGTGGTTCTGGGTGAGGATGGGAACCCACATGTCGGCGCTGGACTTGGCCAGGCGCACGGTTGACGAAAAACCGCCGGAGGCAAGGTCGAAGATATGTTTCTCGTCCTTTTCCTTGTCCAGCACGGTGAGCGCCAGGGCAAAGGAAGTCACATGGGATATGTGAGAGACGTAAGCTGTGTGCACATCGTGCTGATCGGCATTCATGTAAGTAGGCCGCATGTTAAGCACTCCGTACAGTTCCTCAATCCTTTTTACGGCCTTGGGACTGCTCTCTTCAGTATTTGCAAAAATGCATGCGCGGCCGTCAAACAGTCCCGGCTGTGCCGCCCATGGGCCGGAATATTCAGTACCAGCCATAGGATGCGTGGACACAAACTGTCCCCTGCGAGGATGGTACTGCGTAGCATGGCAAATCTGGCTCTTGGTGGAACACACATCAATAACAATTGTGTCTGGGCCGATTTTATTCAAAATCTCCGGAACCATCTTTACTGCAGTGCCAACAGGAACAGCTACAACGATGATATCGGCCTGCCCTATGCAATCTTCATAAGAGACAACGTCGTCTACCAGGCCGATGGTTTTGGCTGCCTCGGCAGCTATGGAATCCTGTTCAACGCCTATCACGCGGCTTGCGAAGCCACGCCTTTTGAGATCTATCGCCATTGACCCGCCAATGAGGCCAAGGCCAATTACGCCTACCGTGCACATACAGCCTTGATTTTTTCGTATGCCTTCTCCAAAGTAGAGACGTTGGCACACAGTGATATACGAAGGTACTTTTCTCCGTTATTACCAAAAATGAATCCGGGAGTCAGGAAAACCCCTGCCTCGTACAGGAACTTGTCGCTCCAGTCCACGGCCATGCCGGAAGGAATTCTGCCCCAGACATACAATCCACCGGCTTCATTATCGTAGGTGCAGCCGATTAAATCCATTATGCGGCGGGCAATCACCTGGCGGCGACGATATTCTTCGTTCAGGGATTCGTACCACTCGGGGCCGGCATTAAGGGCGGTCACGGCGGCTTCCTGTATGCCGCGGAACATACCGGAATCCATCTGGGACTTCACCTTGAGGACCTCCTTGATAACATCGGCATCGCCTACCAGCATACCTACGCGCCAGCCGGCCATGTTGTGGCTCTTGGAGAGAGAGTTCATCTCCATGCAAACCTCGCGTGCGCCGGGGATGGACAGTATAGACTGCGGCTTGTTAAGCACAAAGCCGTAAGGATTGTCGTTAATTAGCAGTATGCCGTGACGGCGCGCAAAATCCACCAGTTTTTCAAACACTTCGCGCCTTGCAGGTGCGCCGGTGGGCATATTGGGATAGTTGGCCCACATGAGCTTTACGCCCGTAAGGTCCATGGACTCAAGCTGCTCAAAGTCCGGATACCAGCCGTTCTTCTCCACAAGGTCGTACTTGATCACCTGTGCCTCACACATAAGAGTGGCCGATGTATAAGTGGGATAGCCGGGATCCGGTACCAGCACCTTGTCCCCTGCATTGAGGAAAGTAAGGGACAGAAGCAGGATACCCTCCTTGGAGCCCGTCAGGGGCTGGATTTCGCTGGCGGGGTCAAGTTCAACGCCATACCAGTTTTTATACCATGAAGCCATGGCACCGCGGAGTTCAGGTATGCCGATATAGCTCTGGTAACCGTGCGTTCCGGGCTTTTGGGCACAGGCGCACATAGCATCCACGGCCTCTTTTGAAGGCGCACCGTCCGGCGAGCCTATTCCAAGGTTGATGATGGGATCCTTGCCTTCGGCCGCACGCTGGGCGTTAAGCCTGGCAATCTCCTTGTTCTTTATGGAAAAATAGTACTCCTTTACCGAGAGTGTTCTATTGGCTGGCTTGATAATCATATACTTACAGGGCAGCTTTATATTCACCCAGCACTTCAAGGTCCTCAATTAGGGGACGCACGGCCGACAACGCCTGGGTATAGCGCACATAGTCGGCAAACTTTATGTCGATATAGAAAAAATACTGCCACTCGCGGCCGGGGATGGGCAGCGACTGGATACGGGTAAGGTTCATCTCGTAGAACGACAAGATGGTGAGGATTTGCGCCAGCGAGCCGGGCTTATGCGGCAGGGTGAAGCAAATCAGGGCTTTGTCAATCTTTTCCTGCGGAACAGTGAGACTGTCGTCCAGAATAAGGAAACGGGTGAAATTCTGCTTGTGGGTTTCAATGTCCGGTGCCAGGATTTGCAGGCCGTAAAGATCGGCCGCCAGGGCCGATGCAACGGCGCCTACTCCCCTTTCACCGCTCCTGGCCAGCTCTGCAGCGCTTTTTGCCGTATCCTCGCTCTCCGTGAGCTTAATCCACGGAGCGTTTTTCTCGAACCACGGACGGGTCTGGTTTATGGCCATGTAATGGGTGCGGACTTCCTTGATATCCTCCAGTTTCTGGCCGGGAATGGTCATAAGATTCTGGCCGATACGGATGTACACCTCCCCTTTCACCCTGCGGCCTTCACGGCGCAGAAGGTCGAAATTGTGAAGCAGACCGCCGGAGACGGTATTTTCTATTGCCATCACCGCTGAATCGGCCTCTCCTGCGTCCATGGCCTTGTAAAGGTCTTCAAAGGTGTTGCACTCCACTATAGAGATATCCTGCGGAGCATAAAAAAGACGGGCTGCCTGTTCGTGGAAGCAGCCCTTGTATCCTTGAATTGCAACCTTGCCCATTAAACGGTAAGAATGTCCTTTTCCTTGGCGGCGATAATCTCGTCCACCTTCTTCACCCACTTGTCGGTGACTTTCTGTAGCTCTTCCTCGCCTTCCTTTTCTCCGTCTTCACTCAGGCCGTCGTTCTTCTGGGCTTTTTTGAGGAGGTCGATACCGTCACGGCGGGCGTTGCGGATGGTTACCTTGGTGGTTTCGCCCTGAGCCTTGGCCTTTTTGATAAGGTCCTTACGGCGCTCCTCCGTGAGGGCGGGAACCATGCAACGGATGATTTCACCGTTGTTGGACGGGGTAAGGCCCACGTTGGCGTCCAGGATGGCTTTTTCTATTTTGGCAATCATGGAACGCTCCCAGGGCTGGATGGCTATGGTTTTGGCGTCCGGGGTGGTAACCGATGCAACCTGGTTGAGCGGAGTGGGAGTACCGTAATAATCTACCATAACGGGGTTAAGGATGGCCGGGGAGGCCTTGCCCACGCGATAGTTTTTAAGGTCTTCTTCCAGATACTCAACGGCATCCTGCATCTTGACGGACATTGCGTCCACTATTTCTTTAGCTTTAGGTAGCATGGTTATTTGATTTTTCTCGAGTTGCAAATATAAGAAAAAAATTTCGTATGTTTGTAGGAACAACTATAATTGGATATGTTAAAGAAAGTTAGAGTGGCTCTGGCCTGTCTGTTATGGATAGGAATCACCCTTCTTTTCCTGGATTTTACCGGTACGCTGCACACCTACCTTGGATGGATGGCAAAGGTTCAGGCACTGCCGGCCTTACTGGCCCTTAACGTAGGCGTCATTGTGGGCCTCGTGCTCCTTACCCTGGTGTTCGGCCGCGTTTACTGCTCGGTCATCTGCCCTCTGGGCGTGTTCCAGGATGCCGTTTCCCATATCGGCACTCTTAAAAACAAAAAGCCGTACAAGTACCACAAGGAAATGAAGTGGCTCCGTTATGGCGTGTGGGTGCTGTTTGTGGCTGCGCTCATTGCAGGCTTCAATGCTTTTGTGGCCATTCTGGCCCCTTACAGCGCTTATGGACGAATAGTGCAGAGCCTGCTTCAGCCCATATATATCTGGGGCAACAACTTGCTGGCCATGTTGTCGGAGCGCGCCGGAGGCTATACATTCTACAGCAAGGAAGTGTGGTTCAGGAGCGTTTCCACCATCATCGTGGCAACTGTTACGCTAATTGTGATTGTGGGTATTTCCCTCAAAGGCGGCCGAGCATATTGCAACAGCGTGTGCCCCGTTGGAACCACTCTCAGTTTCTTCTCCCGCTTTGCAATGTTCCGCCCGGTGATTGACAACGACAAGTGCAAGCACTGCAAGGCCTGCGAACTTCACTGCAAAGCGCACTGCATATCCATTAAAGACGGTAGTTCAAAGATTGACTATTCCCGATGCGTGGATTGCTTCAATTGCCTGGATAAGCGCAAGTTTGGGGCGCTGGAGTACAAGTATGCGTGG
>JAGCWB010000120.1 GCA_017962065.1 Bacteroidales bacterium | reverse complement strand
TATCTGCGGTGCCTGTTCCCTGTATGTAGATGGCCGCGCACACGGTCCGGACGATCAGGTAACCACCTGCCAGCTGTTCATGCGTCACTTTAAACCCGGTGCAACAATTACCGTGGAACCCTGGCGCAGCGGCGCTTTCCCGGTAATCAAGGACCTTGTAGTGGACCGTACCGCTTTCGATAAGATCATGCAGGCCGGCGGTTTCATCACCGTACGCGCCGGCAGCGCCCAGGACGGCAATACCATCCTTATCCCTCATGACGATGCCGAACTGTCAATGGATGCAGCCGCCTGTGTAGGTTGCGGTGCCTGCGTAGCCACCTATAAGAACGGATCGGCCATGCTGTTTGTGGCAGCCCGTGTAAGTTCCCTGGCCCTTCTGCCTCAGGGCAGGCCGGAAGCCGCACGTCGCGCCCGCGCCATGGTTGCAAAGATGGACGAACTTGGTTTTGGTAACTGCACCAACACCCGCGCCTGCGAGATGGAGTGTCCTAAACATGTTACCATCGACCATATTGCCCGACTAAACCGCGAATATTTGAAAGCCAGGTTCAGCGAATAAGTTTATACCTTATATATTATAAGCGTTCCGTCTGGCTAACTCATTAAAAGTCAGACGGAATTTTTTATTTAAAAATTTTTAAAGTTAAAATTTATAAACAAAAGTTGCTGTTTTTTCATAAATTATAACTAACTTGGCCAAGAAATAGTTTTAAAAATTATTTAAAAATAGGATAAACCCTTACATATTGCAAATAATACACGCACAGAGGCACTTGCAAAATTGAAATTGTTTTCCAAACTTTGCAGCCGAGTTTCCTTTTTTACGAAGGAAACGTGTAGTGTATTCGATGCAGAAAATGTTTTTGTATCAATATTTATGTTTAACTAAATTTCAACCAATGAAAAAAATTAAAGCTCTATTTGCAGTCGCGGCTTTAATCATTTCGACTACGGTTGCATTTGCCCAGAACATCCGTGTGACGGGCGTTGTCAGTGAGCGCAACGGAGACTCCATAAACGGAGCAGCCGTCCAGCTCAAGGGCAGTGCAACTGTGTATGCCATGACTGATGCTACCGGCAATTACGCCATCTCGGTCCCCAAGGACGGAGTTCTGGTAGTGAGTTGCCTTGGTTATGAGACAGTTGAAGTTCCCGTGAACGGTAGAAACTTTGTGAACATCACAATGGATACCGACGCAGAGCTTCTGGACGACGTTATCGTGGTTGCTTACGGTACCGTGCGTCGTGAAGCCAACACGGGTTCGGTTACCACCATGAAAAAGGAAGGTCTGGCCGAAGCCCCGATCTCCTCTGTGGATAAGCTCCTTGCCGGTAAGATGGCAGGTGTGCAGGTAACCTCTTCTACCGGCCAGCCTGGTGCTGCAACGGATATCCGTATCCGTGGTATCTCCTCCCTGAACGCCGGAAACCAGCCGCTGTGGGTTGTAGATGGTATTCCGGTAGAATCCGGCGACCAGTCCATCTTCACCAACACGTCCAACGCCATGACGGCAATCAACCCTAACGACATCGAGTCCATCACTGTTCTGAAGGATGCTGCCGCTGCTTCCATTTATGGTTCCCGCGCAGCTAACGGTGTTATCCTGGTTACCACCAAGAGCGGTAAGAGCGGTCGCGCCCAGTTCAACGCACGCGTTAAGTTTGGTGCTTCCTATCTGGCCAACGATAACAACTTCACCATCATGAACGGCGAACAGCTTGTTACCTGGCAGCGTGAAGCCGCCCAGAATGCAGGCTATAACCCGGACGATCCCACTTCTCCTTACTATCGTCCCTATTCCCTGATTACCGGTGAACTGAACAACTGGATGAAGAATTTCACCCGTCTTGGTTTCCTTCAGGAGTATGAAATCAATGCAGCTGCAGGTAGCGATAAGGGTAAGTTCTATTCTTCCATTTCTTATCAGAAGAACGACGGTATCACCTACGGCACCGACTTCCAGAAACTGACTGCCCGTGTAAACTCCGACTACAAGCTCACCAAGACCCTTGAAATCGGCACCCGCATCAACCTGGGTTACACCGAGTCAAACGATACCCCCATGCAGTCCCTGTACTACAGCAACCCGTTCTTCGCAGGTATGACCGTCCTGCCTTGGACTCCCCTGTACGACGAGGATGGTAACTATAATGTGAACATTCCGGAAAACTCCAACACCAACCCCCTCTACACCGCTACACACGATGACCAGTGGGAGAAGCAGTTCCGTGTACACGGTACCATGTTCCTGCAGTGGGAGCCTGTCCGCAACCTTGTGTTCAAGACAAATAACTCTGTAGAAGGTACGTTCGGCGAAGGCCGTCGTTACTGGGCCCCGGATCCGGGCGACAGCGAAGGTACTCTCCAGACCTCCAACACCCAGTATCTCACCCTCACCACTTCCAACACCATCACCTACAACTTCAGCGCAGCTAACAATAATGTGCGCGTGATGGCCGGTCAGGAAGCAATGCGCCGTAGTTTCTACTACTACTATGCTTATGCTCCTACAGTGGATGCTCAGATTCCTTATCTTAACACTTCCGTTGCAGCCGATGACTCTGTTGATTACGAAGCTAACTATCGTACCCTGCTTTCCTTCTTCGGCATGCTGGATTACAACTACGACAACCGTTATTTCCTCACCGCTTCCCTCCGTGGTGACGGTTCCTCACTCTTTGGTTCCAAGAATCAGTGGGGTCTGTTCTGGTCGGTTGGCGGCAGCTGGAACGTAACCAACGAAGCTTTCATGAAGAGCACCAGCAAATGGCTGAGCCTCCTGAAGATTCGCGCCAGCTACGGTGTCAACGGTAACAACAACATCAGCCCTTATCGTGCATACGGTGTATATGCCTCTACCGCTTATAACGGTGGTAACGGTACCCTCCCCAGCTCTCCGGATAACGAGTCTCTGTCTTGGGAAAAGAACTACACCTGGAACGTAGGTCTCGATGCAGGTTTCTTCGATCATCGCCTGAATCTCCAGTTCGATGTTTACAGCCGTAAGACCACGGACATGCTCCTTAGCAAGCAGGTCCCCCAGACTTCCGGTTTCTCCTCCAACTTCATGAATATCGGTTCCATGCGTAATAATGGTGTTGAGATTCAGCTGGACGGTGACATCATCCGCAACAGCAATGTTGTTTGGAATGCTGGTTTCAACTTCTCTTACAACAAGTCCACCATCCTTGACCTTGGTGACACCGACGAGATGACTTATGCCGATGATTCCCGTATCAAGCACAAAGTAGGCGAGCGTTTCTACACCTTCTACCTTAAGGATTACTACGGTGTGAACCCGTCCAACGGTAGCGCCCTGTGGCGTCACCACGAGTATGATGAGAATGGAAACATCACTTCCACCACCCTCACCAGCGATTACAATAAGGCCAGCTATATCTATGCAGGTTCACCTGAACCCAAGTTCACCGGCGGTTTCAATACCTCCGTATCTTGGAAGGGTCTTACCTTCAGCGCCTTCTTCGAGTACAAGTACGGCAATAAGGTTCTTATCATCGAAAACCGTTACATCAACTCCGACGGTTCCCAGATGTCCATGAACCAGAGCACCCGTGGCCTCAACTACTGGAAGAACCCCGGCGACACCGGCGTGTTCCCCAAACTTGTTGCAGGTAACTCCTCCAACTCTTATGCAATGCCCAGCACCCGCTGGCTCCAGGACGGCAGTTACATCCGTCTTAAGGATATCACCATCTCCTACAATCTGCCGGAGAAATGGGTGAAAGCCATCATGCTCAAGGGTGTGAAAGTTTATGCTAGCGCATTGAACCTTTATACTTTACACGATGTCGACTTCTGGGATCCCGAGCGCGGTCTCGACGGTATGGGCTACGGTGTGTATCCTATGACCAAATCCTTTGTCGGTGGCGTAGAGGTGTCCTTCTAATCTTAAATGATTTAAGAATATGAAAAAGTCTATATATCTCGTACTGATTGTCGCTTCCGTTTTTGCGGTAAGTTGCAAGGACTTCCTGAAAGAGGAACCTTTCCTCACACAGAGCAACGCCCTGGCACTTAGCGACTATAACGGTCTGAACAAGGCTGTTGCAGGTGCATACAGCCCTCTTGCCGACGGTGTATGGTATGGTGCCGACTATGTTCTCACCTCTGAAATGAGAGCCGAGAATGCTACCATTCCTACAAACACCGATTTCCAGTCCGGCCGTTACCAGCAGCCCTTCTACATGACCTACAGCGCCGATGCTACCGTTGGTATCTGGGGTTATGGCTACTATGTGATTTCTGCCGTGAACAATGTTCTGGAAGAAATTGAAACTCGTGGTATTGATTCTTATGTGGACAGCTCAGTATCGGAGCAGGATATTTATAACCTGCAGGCCGAATGCCTCTTCCTCCGTGCCCTGGCCCACTTCGATATGGCCCGTATCTATGCATACTCTCCTGCAAAGGCCGCCGTTGTTGGTTTCGATGATTGCATTCCTATCATCCTCAAAACCGACAAAACCGCCCAGGAGCAGCCTGCACGTAACACCGTAGCAGAGGTTTATGCCCAGATTGAGAAAGACCTCACCGATGCAGAAAGTCTTATGGCCGCTTCTTACACCCGTAAGAGCATTGCTGATGCAAAGGCCGCTGCTTCCCTCCCTGCAATCCAGGCCCTCCTGAGCCGCGTATATCTGTACGACCAGAAGTGGCAGCTTGCAGCCGACTATGCTACCAAGGTTATCGAAAACAGCAATTACAAACTCTGGACAGCTGCCGAATATCCTTCCGTATGGGGCCAGTCCACCGGTGGTTCCGAAGTTATCTTCGAAATCTACGGCAAGCAGGCCAACAGCTACGACGAGTATTGGGAAGGCCCTTCACACATGACCAATCCTAAGGGTTATGCCGACTGCGCCGCTTCTGCTGCTCTCGTAAGCCTGTTCGAGGAAGGTGACGTCCGTGGTACCACTGGCGTTCGCGACACCGATGATGGCAAGGTCATGTTCTGCACAGACCCCGACGAAGCTTCCGGTGGCGAATTCTGGACCAGGATGTATATGGGTAAAGGCGAATGCGATGCCACCTCCACACCCGATGTTAACAAACTGATTTTTCTCCGTCTCAGCGAAATGTACCTGAACCGTGCCGAGGCTCTTGTCAACGGTGCAAGCATTTCCGGTGCAACCGCTCTGAACGACCTGAACACCATCCGTTCCAACCGTGGTGCTTCCGCCCTTACTTCTGCAGGTGCAGCAGCCGTTGCCCTTGAACGCAGACTGGAACTCAACTTTGAAGGTCACTACTGGTTCGACCTTGGCCGTAACGCTGCAGGTGCTATCACCTATGTAGACAGCCGCCGCGGTGACAATGTAGATGCAACCTCCAAGTTCTGGGCTCTTGCAATCCCGAAGAGGGAATATGATGTTAATGTTAACCTCTCCCACAACCCGGGATTCTGATTCTAATAGGAGATTACACAGATGAAAAAGATATTTACTTATCTCACTATTGTTGCTGTTGCCGCTTTTGCTGCATCCTGCAACACGAACAACGATCCCGTCTTCGACGATGCCGACGCATTCGTTGCGTTTGACAAAGCTGCAATGACCTGCCTTGAGACTGCAAAGGAAATCAGTGTCCCTGTTACTCTGGCTTCTGTTGCAGGTATTGCCACCACAATCTCTTACGAGGCTGTAGATGGAACTGCCAAGTCAGGTGTCAACTACGACCTCAGTGACGGTACAGGTACCCTTACATTCTCGGAGACCGGCCGCACCCAGTATATCAAGGTAAAGATTTACGATCCCGAAGCCTCTTATACCGAGGAAGGTGAGCGTGAAGGCGGTGCCTACACCGGTGACCTCAAGTTCACCCTCAAATTCAAGAGCACCGGCGACGTGAACAACAGCGCCGACAATTCTTGCACTATCACCATTTCGGACCTTGACCACCCGCTCAGCGCCATCCTTGGCGACTGGACCTTCGAAGCCAACTGCCGTGGTTCCATGGCATCATGGCCTTGCGAACTGAAAAAGGATGCCGATGATGACCACATGGTATGGTTCTACGACCTGGTTTATCTGTCCCGCAGCGGTTGGGATGGTTGGGATATCAGCTACTATGGCAACGTAACCATGGACGAAAAGAACCGTCCTGCAGTTATCACTATCCCTCTGGGCCAGAAGAGTGAATACACCTACAGCAATGGTGAGAACGTAACTCTCTACTCAGTAGATGCCGACTTCAACTACATTTACGACACCGGTAACGTATCGGCCACCATCGTTTACGATGACGCAGATCATGCAATCGGTATTGTATTCGACCTTGACGGTTCACCTGCAGGCGAGGGCGCAGGCCTCATTGCCTACATCCCCGATGCCGGTACCATCAACTACGTATATCCTCCTTATACTGGAACCAAGGACTAATTAAAGAATGAAAGTTATGAAAAAGTATATTCTTAGCCTTCTTGCCGTGGTTGCAGTGGTAAGTTGCACCACTTTCAAGGATGAGGCTCCTAAGAAAGCTGTGGTCCCCGGTAATCCCAACATCGAAATCAACGAAGTTGGCGATACTGGTTTCACCTTCACAGTCACCGTCGCTCCCGGCACCGGATTCTTTTCCTATGCCGTTATCCCCGGTGAGCCTAAGGAGCTTGACAATGTTACCCTCTTCAAACTGGGTTACAAGAATGCTATTACATCAGGTACCGTTGATTATACCAAGACCGGCAGCCCTCTCGTAGTGGAGATGACAGATCTTGACTATACAACAAAGTATTCTGTATATGCAGTTGCTGCAAGCGCTAACGACGACGAAACTCATACCGGTGGCACCCTGAGTGCTGTTGTTACCAACTGGTGCACCACCACCGATACCGAGAAACCCGCTATCACCGGTTACACCCGCAAGGGCAACGTTCTCACCCTCTCCTTCTCCGAGCCTGTTGTTTACAACTCCGAGATAAGGGCCACTGCTACCTATTATGCAGTTAACGCTGCCGTTATCGAGGAAGGTGAACTTGTGAAGACCGGCGAACAGGGTAAGGGCGAAGTTGCAGTTGCATGCAGCGGCAAGTCCGCTACCCTCACCGTCACCCTTGACGGCACCAACCCGCTTCCCGACGGTGCATACTACACTGTTGGCTACGGTCCCGGTATGTTCAAGGATGCCAGCGGCAACAATATTGCCGGCATAGACGAACTCGTAGGTGTTACTTCAACGGGTACCCTGGGCTTCGGCAACCTCTATGGCCACATTGACAACAAGGCCTTCGACATTATTCCCGAAACCGGCCTTGTAACTCCTTTCGACGAGTACATTTCCGTACCTCTGCCCGAGGATGTTGAGTTCTACGACTTCACCGAAGATGCCTATGCAACCCTCACCAAGGAAATCGTAGAGGATAACAAGACCACTACCGTTGTGTACGATATTGATTTCGCTTACGACAGCGATAACGCCAACATCGTGTTCTTCTATCCCGATGACCTTGAACTGAATCCTGGTGATACCTTCACAATCGACTTCGCAGAAGGCGGTGTCGAGGACATCTATGAGAATGTGAACGAAGCAATGACTCAGGGCTACCTGTTCTCCTACGGCTACACCATGGAGGATCTGTATGGTACCTGGACACTGAGTGCTAGCACCCAGTATGCAGGCAGATACACCTTTAACAATGTAATCATTGCTCCGGCTCCGGACGGTGAGGATTGGGAAGGTACCAACGTAGCAATCTACAATCTCTTCTCAGAGACTCCTTGCTGCGACGACCTTGATTCCTTCGTTAACTACGACACTGCTTTCGGCGGATACTTCGATCCCGATCAGGGTACGCTGCCGTTACTCTGGTACGACGCTATTGGCGAAGGTTCGCTTGCTTATTATGGATGGAGCAATTATGTTATTGCCATGACTGTAGTAGATGATGAAATGGCTACGTTCAGTTTCAGCATGCCTGAAAAGGGCACGATTGTAGCTGAAGATCCTGTTTACGTCTATCTGTATGGTCTTGGTACATGGGATGTTTACGTGTCTATGGTTCTTACAAAGACCAGTGACGAGTACACCGTTCCTAATGCCGATGTTGCTTCTGCCAAGAAGGCCAGCCTCCCTAAGGACAGCACCATTCTCGAGAAAAACGTCAGGTAAAATTTATCGGTAATGTTTATTACAGCACCGTCGAAAGGCGGTGCTGTATTCTCAAATTAAAGAGCCAATGAAAAAAATCGCATCAGTTGTGCTTGCTATCTTTGCTACGATAGCGCTTTGGGCCCAGGATTATTCCACAGCATGGCCTTATCTGTATCCTGAATTCACTGAAGGTTCCGTCCTTTTGAAGGATGGCACCAAACTGGTTTATCCGCTCAATGTGCATATTCTGCACGCACGTCTTCATTTTGTAGACAAAGGTGTAATCAAAGAAGCCGTGCCCGACGATATCGTTCTGGTCAAGATTGGCGAAGACCAGTTTATGAACGTTGAAGGAAGCGTTATGAAAGTGGTTGCAAGCAACGACAAAGGCTTTGTAGCAGCACTTCAGCTGGGCGATTTTGAAAAGCTCAGGGAAACCGGTGGTGCGTACGGCTCAAGCACCACAAGTTCGGCCACCAGAAAGCTTACGTCCATTGACGTGGCCGGTAAGGTGAACCAGAATCACATGGAGCTCTGGGAAAGCCGCCACGGCGGCGAACTGGTGGATCTTATTACCACCTATTACATTGTTACTCCCAATGTAATTGCGGAAGCCACCCAAAAAGGCATCCGCGACAAACTTGACGGTGCTCAGAAGGAAGAGTTCAAGAAATGGCTCAAGCAGCACAAGATTAAGTGGAAGAATCCGGAGAGCCTTTTAACCCTTACTGAATTTCTTAATCCATAAGAGATGAAAAAAGTTGTGAAAATCTGGACTGCAGCCGCCCTGGCCTTAATGGCCGCAGCATGCTCCAGGCCAGTGGAAACAATAGAGATTGAAGAAGCCACACCCGAGGTGTTCGGCGCCAATGCGGCCGATGAGAATCTGCTGCACGGCCAGATGACGATTCGCCTCACGGAGAAGCTGGCTTCTGTTGTAGAGGCCAACACCGCCGAAGACGGAATGGTGAACGTATCACGCGTTGCCGCCCTGTCGGAAGAGAATGTTGGCATTAAAATCACAGGTATGACCCGCCTGTTCAAAGGCGAACCTCGTTTTGAAGCGCGTAAGCGCGCGGATGGTCTGCACCTGTGGTACAAAGTTGAATTTGACGAGGCAGCTCCACTTACCAAAACAGCCGCCGGCTTTAACAAGGCCGACGGAATTGACATTGTGGAGTTGAATCCCAAAATCTATATCGTAGGTGAACCTCAGGTTACCGGATACGTATCTCCGTCATCGGCAGCGGCCCCCAAGGCTTCACTGCCATTCGACGACCCCATGCTTGACAAGCAGTGGCATTATTACAACGACGGTACCGCCGCCAGCTCCCAGAGCGGCTGCGACATTAACGTGTTCCCCGTATGGCGCACTTACACCACGGGTAATCCCGATGTCATTGTAAGCGTTGTGGATGGAGGTATCGATTATGAGCACGAAGACCTTGCCGACAACATGTGGACCAATTCCAAGGGACAGCACGGTTATAACTTCTGCGCCAACGGCGGAAAAGGCAGCTATGCAATTACGCCCCACGACCACGGCACTCACGTGGCCGGCACCATTGCCGCTGTAAACAACAACGGTAAAGGCGTATGCGGTATTGCCGGCGGTAATTCGGCCGATGGTACTCCTGGCGTTAAGCTGATGTCCTGCCAGATTTTCTCCTCCAAACAGGGTGAAGGCGGCGGCAGCGGCGCCGAGGCAATCATGTGGGGTGCCGACAACGGAGCCGTTATTTCCCAGAACAGCTGGGGTTATACGGACCCGGCCATGTCAGAGGCCCCTGCTTCCCTTAAGGCAGCCATAGACTACTTTATCAAAAATGCCGGCTTTGATGAAAACGGCAACCAGGTTGGCCCCATGGCAGGAGGTATAGTTATCTTCGCCTCCGGTAATGAGAATCAGGACCACAGCAGCGTACGCTACGAAAAATCGGTTCTGGTAACTTCCGTAGGTGCCGACTACAAACGCGCATATTACTCCAACTGGGGTGAATGGGCCGATATTGCAGCTACCGGCGGAGACGTAAAGAAAGGCAACCAGGTAATGAGCACCCTGCCTGGAAACAAGTACGGCTATATGCAGGGCACTTCAATGGCCTGCCCTCACGTATCTGGTGTCGCAGCTCTTATAATTTCAAGGTTCGGCGGCCAGGGATTCACTCCCCAGGCCGTAAGGGACCGTCTTGTAAACAATACTACGGACATCAGTTCCTACAACAGGAACTACTATATGGGTACCGGCCTTGTTAACGCCTACAAGTCAATTGCGGGTTCTGGCGGTAAGGCTCCCAACAAGCCCACCGACCTTGCGGTTTCGGTACAGTCCAACAATGTTTCTGTAAGCGTAACCGTTCCTTCGGACTCAGACGACGGCAAGCCCAATTCCATCATTGTTTACTACGACACCACTCCCGTCAACGATATCTCCAAGGCAATGTTCTCCAGCTTCTACGTTGGAGACCTTGAACCCGGTGAAACCCTTCACGGTAAGGTTACCGGCCTGGATTTTGAGACCAAGTACTACATGGTTGCAGTAGCATGCGACCTTGCAGGCAACAAATCCGGCGCTTCCAACCAGGTGGAATTCACCACCGGTGTGAACAACGCTCCTGTGATAGAGGCTTTATCGCCCGTCACTTTCAAGCTTAAGCCCCATGAGAGTGCACGTGTGCTTATGAGCGCCTACGATCCCGACGGCCACTTCTTTGACTTTGACCTGCAGAAGGCCAGCGCCGCCGAGACTTTGGATACCCTGGACAAGAGCGCTCCAAAGATTGACATCGTAGCCCGTCTGGCCCCTACCGGTGTGTACAACTCCAAGCTTGTCATTACGGATGTTTACGGTGCCAAGGCAAGCCTTGAGTTCCAGTATGAGGTTCTGGCAAACCACAAGCCCGAAAAGGTGCAGGATATGCCGGACATCATCTTCAGCAAGAGGAACGAGGTCATGGAACTTGCCGAGAGCGATTATTTCAAGGACGAGGACGGCGAGCAGCTCAGCTACGCCATAGTCAATACCGACGAGAACGTTGCCAATGTGAACTACTCCAAGGGTAAGTTCTACATCACGGCCCTCAACTACGGTATCTGCCAGGTTACCGTAACGGCCACCGACGTCCGTGAAGAAACCGTGCAGCAGACATTCCGCATCATGTTGCGTGAGAGCACTTCGCCCGTTGACATCTATCCTAATCCCGTGGTGGATTACATGTACGTTCGTACCGATAAGGAAACATCGGCCGAAATTAAGATTGTGAGCAGTCTTGGCAGGGTGTTCTACGACGACGAGGTGTCAATCTCGCCCTTCGATCCCGCAAAGATCGATATGCAGGAAATGCCCGCCGGAGCTTATACCGTGACTGTAAATGTAAAGAGCAGCGGTGCAACCGTCACTAAACAAATTGTGAAGCTATGAGAAAGATAATCACTGTTTTGTCTCTGCTGTGCGTTTTAGTGCCGGCAGGTGCCCAGAGCCTTGGCTTCCTTCTTCTTAGCGGTGACGCCGCTTCTTCCGGCATGGCCGGCATTGGAACGGCCACAGGCGCAAGTGCATATGCACCTGACCTGAACATGGCCGCCGCAGCATTATCGGCCAAAAAGATGGACGTGGCTGCAGGTTATACCATGTGGTCTCCTTCTTACGGAAAGGACAATATCTTCAGCGCAGCAGGTTATTTCAAGATTTCCGAAAAGTTTGCAATCGGTGCCGATTGGAAGCACTTCGGCATGCCCGCATACGATATTATTTCGGCCGAGGGCCGCACAAGCGGAACTTTCTCGCCAAGGGACTTTTCAATCGGCCTTGGTGCGTCGTTCCAGATTTTCAAAGGCTTCAGCGCCGGTGTGCACCTTAAGTTTGTATCGTCTTCGCTGGCCGAAAAAGCCTCCGGTAGCGCTTTTGGTGCCGATATTACCCTGCAGTACCAGACAGGCGGCCTTAAAGCCGGTCTTGCTGCCGATAACCTTGGAACTAAGGTCAAGTATGGCAATAACTCCTATGCCATGCCCATGCGTTTCAGGGGCGGCGTGTCCTACACTATCGTAGGTGTCACCGCAGCTGTCGAAGGCCAGCTTGTCGACGGAAAGTTTATGGCCAACTTCGGCGCACAGTATAACTTTAAGGATATGCTGTTCGTGCGTGCCGGTTATCACCTGGGACTGAAAGACGCTCCTATTCCTTCCTACCTGTCGGTGGGCCTTGGCGGAAGCTTTGCCGGGGTTCATATCGACGTCAGTTACTTAACTGCCTCGCAGACTCTTGGAAACACGATTGCAGTAAGCCTGGGATATGCTTTCTAGGAATGTGCTTCTGGCAGCGCTAGTTGCCGTAAGTATTTCTGCGAAAGCGCAGGATGCATCCGTACCCATGCCCTACCTTGCCATAGACCGTAACCAGATTACGGCGGCAATTGGAGGTGCAAGGGCTACGGATGCACTGTTTAATCCTGCAGCAATTCCTTTTACCGGCTCCGACATTGCCCTGTCCTATCAGAATTGGGCACCCTCGGTTGCCAAGGCGTCGCATGTGAACCTGCTTGCCGGAATAAAGCTTGGAAAGCGCGTTGGCCTTTCTATAAAGGCTGCCGGACAGTTCGGTGCCCAGTACGATTCATTCACACCGTACGACCTTTTCTTTGGCGCCGGCGTGGGATTCGCTTTTACCGATTTCCTTTCGGCGGGTGTCAATCTTGCCTATACCAGTGAAAAACTTGCCCGGGATCTGTCTTTCAGCGCCTTTGCGGCCGATGCTTTCCTGCTTCTGCGCTTTTCTGACCTGAAGGTAAGTGCCGGAGTCTGTTCCGTAGGTACGCCGGTTAAATCCGGCAACAGGAGCTATCCCCTGCCCTCTTCGGCTAAGATTGGTGCCTCGTACAGCCTGCCTTTCGGCCTTTCATTCAGCGCCGACGGCGACTTTTTCTTCAACGGAGGCATTGGGGCCGCCGTTGGTGCCCAGTACGGCTGGGACGACATGCTCTTTGTACGCGTAGGCTATCATTACGGTTCCGATAAGGCGCCTGTTGGCCCCTATCTGTCCCTTGGCGCCGGTGTCAAATTCGTCGGCTTCCATCTGGACTTTTGCTACATGACCGCTTCACAGGCCCTTAACGGTACGTGGGGATTAGGCGTTGGTTTTGCGTTTTAGATATGAGTGATTTCAAGACAAACAAAGCTGTATTTGTGGGTGTCATCCTGGAAAAGGGTGGCGAGAGGAAGGTGCAGGAGTACCTGGAGGAACTGAAGTTTCTGGCCGAGACTGCCGGGGCCGAAGGCGATAAGTTCTTTACCCAGCGTATGGACAGGCCGGACAAGGCAACTTATATCGGCCCTGGAAAGTTGGAGGAGATTAAGCAGTACTGTCTGGACAACCAGATAGAGTACGTTATCTTTGACGATGAGCTTACAGGCATGCAGCAGCGCAATATCGAAAAGGTCATTGCCTGCAGCGACGTTATAGACCGTACAAGTCTTATCCTTGAAATATTTGCCCAGCGCGCCAAGACTTCTTATGCCAAGATGCAGGTGGAACTGGCCCACTACCAGTATATGCTTCCGCGCCTTGCCGGCATGTGGACCCACCTTGAACGACAGAGGGGCGGCATGGGCACCCGCGGCGGTATGGGTGAGACCCAGATAGAGGTAGACCGCCGTATTGTAAAGCAGCGGATTTCCAAGTTAAAGGAAGACCTGAGGAAAGTTGACCGGCAAATGGCCACGCAAAGGGGCAATAGAGGCTCTCTGGTGCGTTTAGCCCTCGTGGGGTATACCAATGTAGGTAAAAGCACTTTGATGAATTTACTGGCAAAATCTGACGTTTTTGCCGAGAACAAGCTCTTTGCCACCCTGGACACCACTGTCCGAAAGGTCGTGATAGAGAATGTACCCTTCCTTTTAAGCGATACCGTCGGATTCATACGTAAACTCCCCACCCAGCTGGTGGAAGCCTTCAAAAGCACCCTGGACGAGGTAAGGGAGGCCGATGTGCTGGTTCATGTGGTGGATATATCCCATCCCGACTTTGAAGAGCAGATGCAGGTTGTGGAGCAGACCCTGCGCGACATTGGCGCCGCCAATAAACCCGTATATGTGGTATTCAACAAGGTGGACGCATATACTTACGAACCTTACGACGAATTCTCGCTCCAACCCAAACAGCCTATTAACCGCACCCTTGAGGAGCTTAAGAGCAGCTGGATAGCGGAGGAGAAGACCCCCTGCATTTTCATAAGTGCAAAGGAGAAAATCGGTATAGAAAAACTCCGCAACGACATTTATAAAATCGTTGCGGAGATTCATGCGGGACGCTACCCGTTCAATAATTTCCTCTGGTAATGTTTAAAAAAAGTTGGCTGTCCCGCGTTGGAATAATGGTTATTGCCGCCTTAATGGTGGAGGCAATATCCGTTGTACAGTATCAGAGCCTTAAAGGCATTATGGAGCAGGATATGAATATCCGCTCACGTATAGCCATGGGAGCCAGCGCGGACAGGATTGGCCACGTGTTAGAACTCACGGAAGCCACCATGAACGAGAACATGCTGGACGTACGCCGCAGTCTTTTGCGTCCGGATTCTATTTTCAGGGCAATTCAATACACGATTGACGACAATCCGCACATTATAAACGGCTGCATTGCCTTTGTTCCTAATTACTATCATTCCAAGGGTTATTACTTTGAGCCCACTGTTTTCAAGAGCGGCGACGGCTACATTTACAAGCAGTTGGGAAGCATCTCTCATGATTATACGAGCAATCCTGCGTATCGTCGCGTAATCGATTCGGGAGAGGCATACTGGTCGGATCCGTATATCTACAACACCGGTGAAGAACATATTAGCCTTATCACATATACCTGCCCTCTGGTGGATAATGACGGTATCCTTGCCGGTGCCATCGGCCTGGACATGGAGGTTTCGTGGCTTGGCGATACGCTTAACAACAGGCAAAAAAACACGGCTTCGTTCCTTCTTCTCCTTACCGGCGACGGCAAGCTTGTGGCCGCCCCTTCCGCGTCAAGGGCCTCGCAGGCCGATGTGGATGAGGCGGTGCGCCTGATTGGCCAGGGGATGGATATATCGGCCGATAAGCGGCTGGCCATACGCTCGATAACGATGAAGCGTGAGCCGCACTGGCAGGTGGCGCAGGTATATTATACCGATGAAATCTTTGCTCCCATACGCAAGATGCGAAGGCAGCATATGGTCCTGATTGCGCTTGGCCTTGCCATCCTGTTCTTTATGATTGACCGTTTTGCCCGAAGCGAGCGGAAACTTCGTGAGGCAACGGCCGAACAAGCCCGCATAAGTGGTGAACTGTCGGTTGCGCGCGATATACAGCAGGAAATGCTGCCAAAGGTGTTTCCGCCCAATATTTACGGAACTATTGTGCCTGCCCGTGAGGTTGGGGGAGATATTTTTGACTTTTATGTTCGTGACGGAAAACTGTTCTTCTGCGTTGGCGACGTCACTGGCAAAGGCGTTCCTGCGGCCATGCTCATGTCGGTGGTGCATTCGCTTTTCCGTACCTTCTCTTCCCGTATCGACAGCCCTTCATTCATTGTCAGGGAAATCAATTCCCAGGTTTGCCGCGGGAACGACAGTTATATGTTCGTGACTTGCCTTGTGGGCTGTCTGGATCTTTATACCGGAAAGTTGGAATACTGCAATGCCGGCCACGACAAGCCGTTTTTGCTAACTTCATCGGCCGATATAATGCCCTTGAGATCAAACCTTCCCATGGGCTGCTTCCCGGATTTTGAATATGAGGAAGAATCGTGCGTGCTGGAGCCCGGTACGTCCATTTTCCTTTACACCGACGGCCTTACGGAGGCAAGGAATGCCTATAAACAGTTCTTTGGCAGGGATAGGGTAAAATCGGTTCTTGATGCCTGCCTGGCAAAGCCTGATGCAACTCCGGAAATGATGGTGAATTCGCTCTTGGACGCCGCTAAAGTATTTATGGACAAGGTCCCTCAGAGCGACGACCTTACAATGTTGCTTATCAAATACCAGCCCGGAGAACTGGTGAGGGACCAGATTACCCTTGCCAACGAAACGGAAGAGGTGGAGAGACTTGGCGAATTTATTAAGGATTATTGCAACACGCTCGGGCTTGATAAAAAAATCGTTTCCGGCATTCGTCTGGCCCTTGAGGAGTCTGTTGTGAACGTGATAAACTACGCATACCCCGAACAGGAAAAAGGCTATGTGACAATTTATGCCGACAGTAACCGCGAGGAAGTACGCTTCACAATAGTGGATTCCGGCGTTCCTTTCAATCCCAAGAGCGTATTATCGGCCGACACTACCCTTGATGCACTTAACAGACCTATAGGCGGCCTTGGAGTGCATTTAACGCGCAAACTGATGGATTCCATATCCTACTGCCGGAAAGACGGTAAAAATGTATTATCTTTGACAAAAACTATAGTATGAAAACTACAATTCAGGAAACTGACGACAAAATTGTCGCTATCCTTTCCGGAGAACTGGATACCGCCGCCGCCCAGGAGACGGAGCAGGCCCTGCAGCCGCTTCTTGACAGTAAAGGAAAAGACGTCGTGATTGATTGCACGGAACTTGAGTACATTGCTTCCAGTGGCCTTCGTATCTTGCTTGCTATACTTAAGCAGGCCAAGTCGGTGGGCTCCCGCGTTATTCTCAAGAACGTGAATGATGTGATACGCGATGTCCTTGAACTTACGGGTTTTGTTTCTATTTTTGAGTTCGAATAGGAATGGTTTCTTACTTTACAGAGGATACCAAGTTTCTCTTTAAAGACAAGAGGCTCACTTCGCGTTGGCTGAAATTTGTTGCCGAGAGTGAGGCAAAACGCCTTGGCGATATTGCAATAATATTTTGTTCCGATAATTATATTCTTGATGTCAATATAAAATATCTGGGACACGATTATTATACAGATATCATAACCTTTGATTACTGTGAAGGCTTACGGCTGTCGGGCGACCTGTTCATCTCCGTTGATTCCGTACGTGAAAACGCCGCTTTTTACGGGACGGAATTTGCCGATGAACTGAACAGGGTTATTGTCCACGGCGTCTTGCATCTGATTGGTTACGACGACCATACGGAAGAAGACATTGCCGTAATGCGGGCCAAGGAGAACTATTACCTTTCCCAGAGGGGTAACGTATGAACAACCATTTTGACGTAATTGTGGTTGGCGGAGGTCATGCCGGCTGTGAAGCCGCAATGGCTGCCGCCAATATGGGTTCTTCCGTCTTGCTTCTCACTCCCGACCTTAACGGCCTGGCCAAGATGAGTTGCAACCCGGCGGTGGGTGGAATTGCCAAAGGACAGATAGTTCGTGAGATTGACGCACTTGGCGGATACTCCGGTCTAGTCACCGATGCCGCAACCCTTCAGTTCCGCATGCTGAACCGTTCAAAAGGTCCTGCAATGTGGAGTCCCCGTGCACAATGCGACAAACAACTCTTTTCGGCCACCTGGCTTAGTTTTTTGCTAAGTAATTGTAAATTAAGTATTTACGCGGATTTTGCGGCCGATTTTCTCCTTGAGAATCAAAAAATTGCGGGCGTTCGTACAGTTACCGGTGCAATTTTTTACTCTAAGGCCGTTATTTTGACCGCCGGAACCTTCTTGAACGGTAAGATGTACATCGGCCAGCATTCCTTCGAAGGCGGCCGAATTGGCGAGAAAGCTTCTTACGGAATTTCCGATCAGCTGGCTTCTTTAGGTATTCCTACTGCCAGGATGAAGACCGGCACTCCCCCG
>JAGCWB010000119.1 GCA_017962065.1 Bacteroidales bacterium | reverse complement strand
GAGAACGCCGGTGTTGTACTGACGTGCCAGCTTCTTGTACATGCCATAGAGGTAACCGATTTCGCGGCCGCCTACGCCCACGTCGCCGGCAGGGATGTCCTGATCCGGGCCGATGCAGTTCCACAGCTCAAGAATGAAGGCCTGGCAGAAACGCATGATTTCGTCGTTGGACTTGCCCACGGGGTCGAAGTCCGAACCGCCTTTGGCGCCGCCCATGGGCAGGGTGGTGAGGGCGTACTTGAAGGTTTGCTCGAAGCCCAGGAACTTGAGCATGGAGGGAGTCACAGCCTTGTGTAAGCGGAGACCGCCCTTATAGGGACCGATGGCACTGTTGAACTGGATGCGGTAGCCCAGATTGGTCTGGACTTCGCCTTTGTCGTCAATCCAGGTTACGCGGAAGGTGAAGATGCGGTCCGGTTCTACCATGCGTTCCACAATCTTGGCCTTTTCGAATTCCGGATGCTGGTTGTACACATCCTCGATGGATTCCAGAACTTCCTGAACAGCCTGCAGGTATTCTTTTTCAAGCGGATACTTGGCCTGAAGGCGTGCCATGATGTCAGTAGTTTTCATGTTTTAGTGTTTGTTTTGTGTTATAGTTAATAATAAAAAGGAATTAGCTCCAAAAACGACACAAATGTAAGCAAATAAAACATCATTAGCAAGGAAAACCAACAAAACAATCTTATATTGAAAATAAGTCATTTTATAAATAAAAATCCTTAAATTTGCAGGATAAACCGATCTATTACGCTATATGAAAAAACTTGCAATCGCGCTTTGCGCAGCAGCCGCAGTCCTGGTGTCTTGCGAACCCAGGCAGACCAAGGGTGCTCACCTGCTGGAAAACTATGCGCAAGTGACCGTTCCTGCTCCGGACCTTTCAGGAATCACAGATAACGGAAAAGAGGTTCTTAACCTGTACCGCTTCGCCGCAGACCAGGCCGACCAGATTTACTGGGATCAGGTATTCGGCCCCAAGGAAACCTTCGACAACCTGGCCGATCCGGCAGAGCGCAGCTTTGCTTACGTGAATTACGGCCCCTGGAACCGTATTGACAATAAGCCTTTCATAGAAGGTTACGGTGAAAGGCCTGCCGGCGCCCGCTTCTATCCGGCCGATATGACCAAAGAAGAGTTCGACGCCCTTGATGATCCCGCCAAGAACAGCCCCAATACCCTCATCCGCAGGGCCCAGGACGGCTCCCTGCAGGTGGTATGGTATCACGATGCATACAGCGCCCAGGTTGGCAAAATAGCCTCCTTCCTGCGCGCAGCGGCCGATATCACCATCAAGCCCAGCGTACGTGAGTATCTGCTCAAGATGGCCGATGCCGTTCTTACAGACGACTACTATGAAAGCGAGAAAGCCTGGCTTAACATGACCGACTCCAAGATGGACCTTGTGATCGGCCCTCTCGAGGCTATCGACGACCAGCTTTATGGTATAAAGGCCTCTTACGGCGCATATGTGCTCCTTAAGAACCTGGCCCGCACGGAAACCCTTCAGGGTCTTTGCGCCCATCTTCCGGAGTTGCAGGCCCAGCTTCCCGGAGACCCGGCCTACCACGGTTTCGTTCCCGGAGAGTCGTCAAATATCTTCTCCTGCAACGTAATCTACTACGGCGGTTTCCCCAATGCCGGTTATAAGAATATTGCCATTAACCTTCCGTACGACGAGCGTGTCCAGAAGGAGATGGGCACCCGTACCATCCTGTTCGATAATATCATCCGCGACAAGTTCAACCGTACGCTATTCCCGGTGGGCCGCGTGCTGTTCGAGTCGGACGACGCAGCCCACATAGACGCCAATGCCTTCTACTATGGCATTGTTTACCGTGAGCTTGCCAAGAGCCTTGGCGTGAAGGAAACCATCAACGGCAAAGGCCTTGTGGCCGATGCCCTGGGCGCAGAGGCTCTCACCATAGAAAAGGCCAAATCCAACGTAGTTGGCGCATACCTTAATGCCCAGGAGGTGGATAAACACCACATTGATGTCCTTATCCAGAAAAACGATGTGCTGGCTACTTTCGTTGCGAATACTATCCGTTCCTGCCGCTTTGGCGACGGCGATGCAACCGGTCGCGCAGCCCTCATAGTATATAACTATCTCATGGAAGAAGGGGCCATTGCACGCAAGCCTTCAGGCAAGTACAACCTTGACTACGGCAAAATCTTCGCATCGCTGGAGAAGCTTGGCGCCCGAATTCTGGAAATCCAGGCCACCGGCGACAAGGCCGCAGCAAATGAACTCGTTGCCAAATACGGCCATGTGCCGTCAACCGTAAAGGCCGATATCGTGAGCCTTGAACTGGAAAAGGTTCCCGTGGACATTCGCGTAGATTTCGAATAATAAAACATAAGATATGATGGAAAAGAAATTCAATCTCAAGTATTGTGTGTTTCTGCCCATAGTGCTGATTATTACAATCTTCCTTTGGGCGGTTCCGGTAAGCTTCTTCGGCATAGATGCCCTTACCGTTGTTCAGCAGCGCGTAATTGCTCTGTTCGTGTTTGCAGCCCTCATGTGGATTTTCGAGATTATCCCTAACTGGTCCACGTCCCTTGTGGTTATTGTGGTGGCTCTGCTCACGGTATCCAATAAGGGCATTGGCCTGTTCTGTGATCCTCAGTACGGCACTCTGGTGCCTTACGGCCGCATCATGAGTTCCATGGCCGATCCCGTGGTGATGCTCTTCCTGGGCGGCTTCGTGTTGGCCATCATGGCCGAGAAATACGGCCTGGACGTTACTATGGCAAGGGCCCTGCTTAAGCTCTTCGGCTCCAAGCCGGAGATTGTGCTCCTGGGCTTCCTCATCATGATTTCCATCTTCTCCATGTTCATGTCCAACACCGCTACCGCCGCTATGATGCTGGCCCTTCTGACCCCGGTGCTTTCCAAGCTTCCGGCCGACGATAAGGGCAAGATAGGCCTGGCACTGTCCATCCCGGTGGCTGCTAATCTTGGCGGTATCGGCACTCCTATCGGCACTCCTCCTAACGCTACTGCAAAGGGCGCCCTGGAGCAGGCCGGCATAGACGTCAGCTTCGGCGATTGGTGCGTTCACATGATTCCCTATGTGATAATCATGATTGTGATTGCGTGGATCGTACTGCGCATCATGTTCCCCTTCAAGACCAAGGAACTTGTGCTGGAGATCCCTGAGAACAAGGTGAAGAAAGACTGGAAACTTACTCTGGTTTGGATTACCTTTATAGGAACTATCCTTCTCTGGGCTACTGAACAGCTTACCCACATTAATTCAAACATCGTGGCTCTCATTCCGCTTGGCGTTTTCACCGCAACAGGTCTGTTCGGCAAGGAAGAGATCAAAGAAATCAACTGGACGGTGCTGTGGCTGGTGGCCGGTGGCTTCTGCCTTGGTTACTGCCTGCAGGATACCGGTCTTGCCAAAGTGCTCATTCAGGCTATCCCGTTTGGCAGCATGAGTGTTGTGGTTGTGCTTATAATCGCCGGTCTGGTGTGCTACTTCCTTTCCAACTTCATCTCCAACAGTGCTACTGCAGCGCTGCTTATCCCTATCCTCATCGTGGTTGCCAACGGTATGGCCGATCCTGAGGCTGCAAACAACGCCCAGTTCCTGGCCATGGGAGGCACCAGCGCAATGATTATCTTCATTGCCGTGTGCGCATCCATCGCCATGCTGTTCCCTATCTCCACTCCTCCGAACGCTATCGCTTCCTCTACCGGCATGGTAGAGACCAAGGACATGACCAAGGTGGGTCTGGTGATTGGTCTCGTGGGCTTTGTGCTTGGATATTTCTGGCTCACCAAGATTTTCCCGTTCTAATATGAAAAAGACTCTTGTCATAGCTGCCCTCCTTTGCAGCACCATTGCTTTCGCACAGGAAGAAAAGCCCTCGCACTTCAAGCTGTACGGCTTTATCCGCAACTATATTACCGCCGATACCCGTGCCGTCAGCGCGGGTACGGAGGACCTTTATTTCTACATGCCCAAGGATGTGGACATGAAGAACGGCGTGGACCTGAACGATGGCTTCAACTGGCGTTTCGTGTCCCTTACCACCCGCCTCGGCCTGGATGTTTCCGGCTACAAGTGGGGTACAATGGGCATTTCCGGCAAAGTGGAGGCCGATTTTTACTACCTGAGCGGTTCGGTTCCCACCCTGCGTCTGCGTCAGGCTTTCATGAAACTGGACTGGGATGACTGCCCTGCATCGGTCACTATCGGCCAGGCATGGCATCCCATGGCGGCAGATCTTCCCCACATTACCAATCTTGAATCCGGCGCCCCGTTCAATACCTTCAACCGCAGCCCCCAGCTTACTGTGGATGTCAAGCTTGGCGGCGGTTTCTCCTTCACTGCCAGCGTGCTGTACCTTAACCATTACCTGCCCACCGGCCCTTCCGGAAAGAGCAAGGACTATTACAAATACGGCCTTCCGGAATTCTATGCCGGCTTTGGCTACAAAGGGACTCACTTTGCCGCAAAGATCGGTGTGGATGTCGTCAATACCAAGCCTATCGGCTTTGTGGGATACAATAACGCCAAGCCCGAGACCGTTGTACGCGGATATACCATGGACGTGCGCGAATACAAGGCCAGCGGCCTTCTTACCGCCATCTCTCCCTTTGTGTTCCTGCAATATACCAACGGCCTGTTCCAGCTGAGAGCAAAGGGCGTGCTTGCCCAGAGCGGGGAGCATTTCAACATCCTGTCCGGTTACGGTCTTAAAAGCATAGACGACGTGAACCACAAGTACACCTACACTCCCATGCAGGACCTGGTTTCCTTCGTAAGCTTCCAGTACGGCAAGAAGTTCCAAGTATTGTGCATGCTCGGTTATATGAAGCAATTCGGCACAACGGCCGATCTTGCCGTTGTAAAACAGCTGTGGATTAATAATTCCGGCGACATCAAGATCCAGCAGGCTTTCCGTGCTACTCCCACCGTGGCCTGGAACCTCGGCAAGTTCACCCTCTCCCTTGAGTACAACCTCACCGCCGCCGAATTCGGCCGTGGAGAGCGCAATGCACGCGGTATGTTCACCGGCACTCCGGAGTGGATCCTGAACCACCGCTTCATCTGCATGACAAAGTTCAATTTTTAAATGAAGAAGTTGTTCGCAATACTTCTGGTACTGGCGGCCATGGTTGCTTTTCCCGGCACTACGGCCGCTCAGTTCAGGGTAGGGGTTAACGGCGGAGCGTCGTACAACATCTACTCCATGGACAAACAGTACATGACAGACTACCGCTTTTATGGCGGCTGGGGCGCTACGGCCGGAATAATGGGCCAGTACAATTTTACAGATTGGTTTGGTATAAGGGCCGAGCTTGACTGGGCTCAGCGTAATTACCGCCACACCCGTGCAGTGTATGAAGACAAGCTTGATTACCGCTACTGCAACAACTATCTGCTTGTGCCCGTTTTGGCAAACTTCAGTTTTGGCGGCAGGCTCAGGGGTTTTGTGAATTTGGGCTGCTACGGCGGCTACTGGCTAAGCAGCCGGCGCAGCGGCAGGGAGTACAACTTTGTCTCCCACACAGCTTATGACTTCTCCCAGACAATTAAGTTCAATCCGGAGAAGGACCAGAGGGCCGATTTCGGCTTTGCCGGCGGCCTGGGCCTTGAATTTTTGATATCGGCCCACTGGTCTGTCCAGGCCGAACTTCGCGGCTACTACAGCGTCGTAAGCAGCGTGAAGCAGTATATGGCTCACGTTCAGGATTACAGGTATAACACAACGGCAGCCCTCCAAATAGGTGGCGCATATTCGTTTTAGGAGCCTATGAGAAACAAGATATTTGGAGCTGTGCTCCTAAGCCTGAGCTTAATAGGATGCCGCAAAGAAAGCAGTACAGTGTTGTCCTATGCCTTCAAGGACGATATGGCATTTGAAGAGGCCGATTCATCCTTCGCAGCCAAGTTCGACGTTATGTGGAACGGCCTTAACTGCAATTATGCCCTGTGGGACTTTGAAAAAGAGCACGGCCTTGACTGGGATCGGGTTTATGACACTTACCGTCCAAAATTCGAGGAGCTTGACAAGGTGGACACTCTTGTGTCGGACAAACAGTTAAGTGAGCTGCTCACCAAGGTGGTTGCCCCGCTGCACGACGGCCATCTTAACGTGCAGATGAAGAATCACCACAGCGGTGGCACCGTAGCCGTATCTCCGGGTGCCACACGTGTGCTTTCTGAGCGCAAGGAAGAACTTATGCAGGCGCTCTCGTTCAATCCTGTCTCTTCTATCCAGTTATTCTACCAGCCCAACGGCTATCTTCTGGACTATAAGCATTCCAATTCATTACCTCTGTTGAGTATTCTTGAGAAAGTAAGAGATTACGTAGTAGATCAGGCTAACGCCCTTGAAGAAAAGGAGCATCTAAACCCCGAGGAGGCCAGTCTTCTAAAAGCATATAAAGCTTTTTTGGAAGACTTTCGCGAAAACCTGCTGCCGCTTCTTGATCGCGGTTCCGAAAAAGCGCTGGAGTATTACAATAAGATGGTGCTTCGTTATGAGTATCTTTCCCTTCCCGGACTGGTGGCTGTAAACGAAAAACTCTTGAATTATAATATGGACATCACATATGCCCTGTTCAAGGACAATATTGCATATCTGAGGATAAGCGGATTCAAGGTGTGTCCCTTCATCAAGTACACGGAAGAGATCTTCGGAAAGGATATCGATCCTGATACACAGGCTATCATTGACGCGGTTAAGGCTGTATGGGCCGGCTGGTTCGGCGCCATTCAGGAGCATCACGCAAAAGGTGACCTTGGCGGTGTAATAATAGATGTGCGAAGCAATGGCGGCGGAATGATGGCCGATTATCCCTTCGTATTCGGCGCCCTGCTTCCTTCCGGCGGATTTCGCGTAACGGACGCCCGCTTCAAAAGAGGTCCGGGCCGATACGACTATTCACCGGTCCTGCCTCAAACCATGTCCACTTACGAGGAAGAACATGCCACCGTGACAGAACCTATAGTGGTGCTTTGCAACTGTTATTCGGTGAGTATGGCAGAGCAGACCTCCATGAGTGCCAAACTGCTTGAAAATGCTACACTGATAGGCACCCGCACCTGGGGCGGCCTTAGTGCCCTTGCCTCCAACGAATCCTACAGCGGTAATTACGCCGGCCATACGGGGGTGGAGGGAGAGACTGCAGTTTACTGCTATACCCCCGAGGAAGTGGTTATAAGTCAGGACGGAAAAATCCTTGAAGGTTACGGCATAGAGCCGGACATTGAAGTTGCTTTTGACGTGGCTGCCTGGGATAAAGGTACCGGCCCCGATAACCAGCTTGACGCTGCACTGCAGCATATAAGAAGTAAAAAATAATCTTGCGGTATATGAAACGTTTCTCATTCTTCTTCATGGCCGTGGCTCTGGTTATTGCCTGCCAGAAGGAACCACAGTCGGCAACCGACCCTCTGCCTTTCCCCATAGATCAGAACAAGGATACCAGCGTTAATCCGGGGGACGATTTTTATAGCTACTGCAACGGTGGGTGGATGACAGCCCATCCAGGCCCTGTGGAAACAACCATTGGCGGCATGTACGACGCCGGGGGCGTCATGCAGGAGTGTGTGGATGCTATCAAGGCCCAGGATGCCAGTATCGGCCGGTTTTATAATCTTCAGGAAGGATACGAGAAAGACGAAAAGCAGGCCGAGGCTATGGCTTATGTCGAATCGGCCCAGGCCAAATATCCCGTCCCGGCCAATATGGGCGATTGTTGGCGCCAGGTGGGCAAGCTGCTTATGGAAGGCCTTGACTGCTACGTTTCGTTCCAGATTGCCTTCAAGAGCGGCAAGTGCATAGCATACTTGGCACCGATTTTCGCAATGGAGGAAGTTCCAATACCCACGGAAGTGGATGTAGATAAACTTGTTCCGCTTGCTCAGACCAAGGGCAGCACCGGCTCTAGAATCCTGGATCTTGTTGTCGAAGGCATGGGCGTAGATCCCGAGAACATTTATGTGGGCGAAGATCCAAGCATATATGATACGCTGGGCCAGAAAACATACGAGGAGGTGTGTGGCCGCCTGAAGGCCTGCTGGAAGCAACTGTATCAGTTTGCCGGTTCCGACGGACTTGCAATGTACAACGAAGGACAGACCATTGTACGCGAAAAGGCATATGTGCTGCAAGCGGCCCGTATTTACCTCAATTACCACATGTCTTATCAGCTTGCACAGAAGTATTTACCGCAAAGCCTCAAGGATAAGTATGTGGGTATAGTGGAAGATATAAGGGCTTCAATGCGCGTCCGCATCCAGAAAGTTGACTGGATGAGTGAAACCACCCGTAACAACGCCATTGAGAAACTGGATAAGATGCGTATTTTTACGGCTTATCCGGACCAGTGGTTCACGGATGCGGAATGTCTTCCCGACATTTCAGGCTGTTCACTTTATGTGGAGGCTGTTCACAAGCTTATGCGCGCCCAGAGGCAGATTTACAAGAAGCTTCTTGGCAGCGCCGACGGTTTCACATATCGTATCATCGGCGCATTATTGGATTCAAGTTACAATATGGTTCCGGCGGATCTTACTCTGGTGAATGCCTTCCACGCTCCCGCCGAGAACGCCACCTACATTTACCCTGCCTTTATGCTCCCGCCGCTGGCACGTGACGATATTTCGGAGGCCTACAGCTATGCGCTGTTCGCATTTATCGGCCATGAAATAACCCACGCTTTCGACTCTCAGGGTAGTTCGTACGATCCCAATGGCGATCCCCGCAACTGGTGGACGGTGGCCGACAAAATGTCCTTTGAAAAGCGTCAGGAAAAACTTATCAACTGCTACAGCCATCTGGAGATCAATCCAGTTGAGTATCCCGGCGAATATGGCGACGGAAAGCGTACCCTGGGCGAGAATATCGCCGACCTTGGCGGCTTCCTGGTAGCCTTGGACGCCTACAAGGCCAAACTTGAAAAGGACGGCTACAACGGCGAAAACTACAAGACACAGCTTCGCAAGTTTTACGAGTCCTATGCCGCAGTCTGGTGCGTGCGCTACAATAAGGAAAAGTGGGATGTGCTAAGGAAGACCGACGTCCACTCTCCGGCCCCGCTGCGCGTAAACGGCGTGGTTATGAACACGGATCTGTGGTACGAACTGTATAGCGTGGACCGCAACAAGATGCTGTATTTGCCCAAGGACGAGCGTACATATATTTGGTAAGCAACCGGATGCGATCAAGAATTCTCATATTGACTTCAATCCTGGCGCAAGCTCAGCAGGCATTTACCAAGGCCCAGTTTTGCTCAAAACAGAATTTTTTGTAAATTTGTACGAATCGGGGAGATCCCCGGTCAAGCCGGGGATGAGGATGGTGAAGGGATTCCCGGTCAAGCCGGGGATGAGGATGGTGAAGGGATTCCCGGTCAAGCCGGGGATGAGGATGGTGAAGGGATTCCCGGTCAAGCCGGGGATGAGGATGGTGAAG
>JAGCWB010000118.1 GCA_017962065.1 Bacteroidales bacterium | reverse complement strand
GAACGATGCCACAATCAATGATTGGTTCACATCGGTTTGTGAAAGGCTACGGCCACTGTACGACAAACTTCGAGAACAGATCATGTCCAGTGACTATATACAGGTGGATGAGAGCACGTTGCCAGTGATTGACAACGAGAAACACCGTGCCGTGAAGGGATATATGTGGGCCGTACGCAACGCGCTCACCGGGGACGTGTACTTTCACTATGATATGGGCTCCCGCAGCGGCTATACCGCACGCAAACTCATTGGCGGCTACCGTGGCGCTGTGCAGACTGATGGCTATGAGGTCTATGAGTCCTTTGAAAATATGCCCGGGAAGCGGATGATTGGCTGCTGGGCCCATGTAAGGCGCAAGTTCGTAGAAGCCTTGGATGAGAATAAGAAGTATGCAAGCGAAGCCATCGTCTACATTGGCAAACTCTACAAGATAGAGGAGGAGATGCGTGGCGCTGACTTAACTCCTGAAGAAATCAAGGTGCGTCGCCAGAAGGAGTCCTATCCTATCATCCAGGAGTTCGAGAAGTGGATGGACTCCGTTGCCAACGCGTTCACGCCCAAATCCAGGATGGGAAGAGCTCTAACGTACACCTATGCCCTTCTTCCCCGTCTTAGCCGCTATGTCCTGGATGGACGGTACAACATTGATAACAACGGTATTGAGAACGCAATCCGTCCTCTGGCTTTGGGACGTAAGAACTTCCTTTTTGCCGGTAATCACGACGCAGCCATACGTGCGGCCATTGTCTACTCCCTGTTCAGTTGCTGTAAGGCGGCCAAGATAGATACACGAATCTGGCTGGAAGATATCTTGAGGAGAATCCCTACGGAGAATAATCTAGAGTCGTTACTGCCAGGTCTCTGGACGGTTACTAACCGTTAGTAACGCATCACTAACAATAAGTAACGGCTACTAACCCATCACTTCGGGATAGTAACCGTTACTGTACTTTATCGGATGCTTACTCGCAGTCAGTGGCTGCCCGTTGCCTGGGAGTAGTATTTCCCTGAAGTTGGTTATTACGCTGCCGGACAGATGGTAGTAGTCGGCTTTGATGCAATTTATCAGAGTGTTGCGACTCCAGTCTTCGGAAGCGGTACGGACAATGTAGAAGAGGGCTTCATCAATATTCTTGCACTTGGAGAGTATTTGAATGTGATGCCCCCATGGCACACACATAAACAACCCTGGTAAGGCCATGCCTGTCTCTTTAGTCTCTTCGTACTGTTGTATTTCTCAAACAAACTGTTGGAGTTTTCTAGCAATCTGATTATCAAGGGTTTGTATTTCTCCACCGAGTTGGTGGAGTTTTTGTGCATTACCTGCATAGAATGAAAACCAACTGTTCAACATTGACCTTAATGGATGCTTTTATTTGAGCATTGCGATACCTGGCTTTAATTTCACCTAGCCATTGAACATATTACTGATCAATACTGACATCGTGAATAATTACGACTTTAGTCGCGTCTTTTTCCATAACGCTATAAGGGTTTAGATAAACAATACGCACCGTGGAGTTTCCACGATGGTGCTGCTGCTACCGCGTAACGCAAAACAGATATTTATTCTTATCTTTGTGGGAGTGTCCTTAGCATGCAGCTAAGGAGGATGCATAACACCCACACCAATTATGACCCTCGCGGAAGTATACAGCGCTTGGAGAGCAGAGAAGCAGAAGTCTCTGAGGGCTACGTCGTACTCTACTTATGTGCTTCTGATAGAGAAGCATATCATGCCGCTTATAGCCGATAAGGGGCCGCTGACGAAGGAGGATGTGGTGATGGTGCGTGACAAAGCCCTGAAGAACGGAGCATCCGAGAGGACGGCGCACGACTGTGCGGGCATACTGATGGGGATAATCCGATTTGCGGCAAAGAAGGGTTGGTGGCCGCAGCCAACGTGGGAGATGGAAAAGCCGTCGGCACCCCAAAAGGCGGAATTCCGCCTTCTGACCAAGGAGGAGCAGCGGGCAATAATTGAGCAGATCGGCAAGGAGCGCAGCGCCAGGAATATCGGCATTTATCTTGCCCTGACCACGGGAATCTCAATGGGCGAATTATGCAACCTGACGTGGCAGGACATCGATTTCAAGGCGCAGGCTTTGCATGTGCGGGGCCTAATCAGGCGGTTCTATCAGATGGCCGATGAAGGGGAAAACCGCACCTGGTCCAAGTCACGGGATACGGACGCCTCCGTCAGGGATATCCCCCTGGCGCCTGAGCAACTAGAGTTCCTGAAGGAAGAGGAAGGCCGGCATCGGCCCGAAATGTTCATAATGTCCAACGACATCAAGCCCACGGACCCCAAGGTCATACGCGCTCATTTCAAGAGTTTATGCAGCAAGGCCGATATAAAAGGCGTCCAGTTCAAGGACTTGCGATATACATTTGCCGTGCGCTGCATTGAGGCAGGCTGCAACTACAGCACCCTGGCTTTGCTCCTGGGGAACGGAAACATCGCCCGTTTGGCCGAGCTCTACGACAAATACGTCAAAAAAGAGCCCAGGAAATGCATGGGCTCCATGATGAGCAGTCTGTTGGAAGACTACTTGTAATCCAGCTTCACCAGCACGGGATAGTGGTCGGAGAGCATGGGCAGGCCATAGCCGTTTTTGTGGACCCAGTAGTGCAGCGGGACAAGGTCACCATCGTAAAATACGTGGTCTATTATGGAGCTGGCATGGCCGAAGCCGTTGAAGGTGCCAACGTTGAGGTCGCTGCCCGGGGCTTCGGTTCGTGCGTAGGCAAAGCTTTCCTGCATGGGCTTCAGCAAACCGTCTTCTAGTTCGGTATTAAGGTCTCCCACCGCAATAATTGCATCGGCCTTCTCAAGCTATTTCATTTTTTGAGCCATGAGGGCCGATGACTGTTTCATGGCCTCCTGGCTGCGGTGGTCGAAGTGCGTGGAATAGAAGCCGATGAGCGAGCCACCATGCTTTTTGTCCTTTAGGAGCACCCAGGTGGTCACCCTGCGGCAGGCGGAATGCCAGTCTCCGTAGGTCTTGTCATCGTTCTGCGCGGGCCTTGAATCTGTCTTGGCGTCCAGCCAGAAAAAGCCCTTGTCCACCAGTTCAAAGCGGTCTTTGCGGTACATTATTCCTACGCCTTCGCAGTTGGCCTGTGCAACCGGGGCGCCTATTTCGCTGTCCCTGCCAACGTCGTAGTAGCCATAGTCATCGGCAAAATACTCGTAGAAATCCTCCGACTGAGCCTTCCGGACCTCCTGCAGGCCGATAATATCGGGCTTCACATCGTCCACGAAGTTCTTGACCGCCTCCCTTCTATCGGCCCAGGCGGCGCTGGTGCCGTTTGGATATTTGTCCTTGCTGTTGGCGTAGCGGATGTTGAAACTGCAGATTGTCATGGCGGTGGGGCTGTCCGGCAGGCGGCCGATAAACACGGAGGTAGGGCCCATGGAAAGCTTTCCGTTTTTCAAGCCCACTTTTCCATAAAAAATCTCCGGCTCCACTTTGCCATTGGGCACGTCCAGTTTCACCGTCTGCTTCTTTCCGGTGGGGTTCAGCGCCACAATCCAGGTCTGGGCACCGTCGCTGCGGGTATAGACCATGGGGTAGGGGTTATCGGCATTGAAGATGGGCGTAAAGTCGCTGTCGGCCCAGAATGCGGGCGTTTTTTTGCGGAATTCTATAAGCCGACGGGTCCAGTTCAGAAGCGACGAAGGGTCGTTTTCCTGGCTTTCCACTGTGGGCGCTCCCGGGCCTGTGGGATTCTTGGAACCGGCCTCTTTCCAGGCTTTATAGGCCGGATATGAGGAGGCCGATGTCCATTCGGTGCATACCGGCAGATAGAGGTCCTCCGGGGCACAGGTGCTGAATCCGGCGTTATCGGCCCCGGTCCATTGCATGGGCGTACGAGCCCCCGCGCGCTCCTTACCGTTATGATTGGCACCTTCCACGTTCGGCATATCTACTAGGGAGCGCATGCCGATTTCGTCGCCGTAATATAATATAGGTAGGTGCGAGGTGAGTATCCAGGTGAGCATCACCCTGAGCTGATCAGGGTTGTTGCGGTCGCCGGTATTCAGGCGCAGATGATCGTGATTGCCGGTGATGGAGGCGTAGTATCCCCAGTTGTTGGTCCATTTTATGGCGTCCGTGTAATGGTCGTAATACTCCTTGAGGGCGCCGGCGGCCGATACGCTGCGGTCTATCTTATCCTCCGGCCATGGGTTGCCGTACAGGTCCTGGGTGGATGGCTGGCAGCCGTTCAGGGTGAAATATGCACCTCCGTTGGCCTGATGCTTCTTGTCAAAGTACATAAGCCGATTTGTTTTCACCGTACGGTTGATGTACATGTCCACGTTCATTCCAGATGCCAGGCAGAACTTGGGGTCACTCCATTCGGCCATCAGCACGTGGTCAGGGTAGTTGGTATCGGACCAGGCACGGATTTCCCGCCAGAGTTTGATGGTTTCTTCCTTGTCGGGGTCGCCTTTTACAAGGCTGTCGGCCATATCTACGCGGAATCCGTCCACGCCTTTGTCGTACCAGAAGGCTATGATGTTCATGAGTTCCCTCTTTACAGCCTTAGGCCCCGGAGCATCCACGCCCTGCTCCCAGGGATGTGCGGGATCCGGGTGGGCAAAGCCAAAGTTTAGGGCAGGCTGGCAGGCGTAGAAGTTCTTGTAGTAGAACTTGTTGCGCGGATAGTCGCTGCTCATCCATTTGCCTCGGGTGTTCTGCATGTAGTTGGGATCCTTGAGCATCTCTTCAAGGTCTTTTTGGGCCTGGGCGTCCGGCAGACGGTCGCTCCAGATATAGTAGTCCGAGTAGCGAAGATTGGTGTCTTCGGCACTTTCTAAGAACCAGGGATGCTTGTCCGAAGTATGCCCGGGAACCAGGTCCAGCAGCACTTTTATGCCGCGTTTGTGGGATTCTTCAATTAGTTTCACCAGGTCATTGTTGGTACCAAAACGAGGATCCACCCTGTAGTAGTCAATTACATCATAACCACCGTCAATCCAGCCGGATCTGAACAGCGGATTGAACCAAATTGCGGTAATTCCCAGGCTCTCGATGTAATCCAGCTTGGACAGCACACCCGGAATGTCTCCAATCCCGTTCCCGTCCGAATCCTTGAAAGAAGACGGATACACCTGATAAATAACAGCATTCTGCAGCCACGCCGGCCCCTTGGCCCACGTCTGTTTAAAAGATCCGGGCTGCGGCTGGGCTTGCGCCGCGATTCCGGCCGCCGTCAAAATGGTCAGTATCAAAAGGATTCGTTTCATGGCTTCAATGGTTACAGTTTCAGTATGTAAATATAGCAATAATCTTGGAACCTTAGCGCTCCCATCCCTTTTACTACCTCCTCCCCGCCCGCACAATTATCCCCAGCCTGGCTGCTAAGTTGCTTATAATTAATGCATTGTAGCATAGTAATCGTTCACAATTCGAACGATTATTATGCGATAGCACCCTGATACTCAGCCACTTAACCGCCAGCTGCTAGCGAGACACCTCACTGGCGCTTAACTGCCTGATACTCAGTGGTTTCCTGTATAATCGTCGTTCAAAATTCGAACGAGGGTTATATGATAACTATTTAATAATCAGCGTGTTAACTGCCAGCGGCTTCCGCCCCATTGCACCACAACCCCCACTTTAAGGTCCCAAACTTGCTTGTTCGCTTACGCCAGGCATTGGCTCAATGTCTAAGTGCCTGGTAAACAATGGCTTATGATCAGCTTCCGTGCCGCTACCCCTTCATTTTTGGTGGTGGCGGCATTTGTGCTTTGCGTAAGCGCTTGAGTGTGAGGTAATTAGCAAAACCGCAAATGCCAGCACCCCTTCATCCCGGATTATTTTGCTGCGGGGAAGATGGGATGTTCTGGAGTGAATTGGCGAAAAAGGGTCCGTGCGGTGGCTTGTGCAGGGAGCGGTGCCGCGGCTGCGGCATGGCGATGTTGTTTGGGCGAAGCGAGTTAGGAGCCAAGCGACCGGTGTGAGCCCCTTTTTCGACATCTGAACGGAAGAGCACCCATCCTCCCCACTAGTTAAAGCGCGATGACTGGGGTCAGGAGGCCGAAAGTGTGCTTTACCGGGGGCCTGGAGGTGGCTCTAAAGCACAGTGACCGGGGGTCAGAGGCCGAAAGTGTGCTTTAGACGGGGTTAAGGGGGGGCGCTAAAGCACGGAATCGTTATTTCGGGCCGATAAGTGTGCTTTAGCGCGGGTGGAGAGATAAGAGAACGGCACCCCTCCCCAAGGGTGCCGTTCCGGTATATAAAACGAACTTAACAATGGACATGAATTGCTTCAGTGTCCATTACAAAGTTACATTCTTTTAGCCTAAAAACAAAGTTTTCTTACACTTTATCAAAAATAAATAATTTTAATTAACAGAGTGTAAGAATAAGCGCTTAAGACTCAGGTGTTTACAGCAGTGCAGTAACGGAGTCGTAGTAGCGTTTGGATACCGGGATTTCCTTTACTTTGTCGTTGTCCAGCTGGGCCAGGGCGTAGCCGTTGGAATCTTTCCGGATTAGTTCCACGTGGTTTGGATTTATGAAGTATGACCGATGGCAGCGGACCATGGGGTGGCGCTGCAGGGTTTCTTCCAGAGCGCGCATGGAGGAGCGCAGGGTGAATTCCCGCACGTGGCCTTTATCCAGGTATATAATGTGAACGTAGTTTTCCTCGGCCTCTATATACAATACTGCTTCGGAGGAAACTGCAAGTTTCAGGCGCTGCTGCTCGTCGTAGAAGCGTATAAGCGTGCGTTCGTCAATTACCGGTGCAAGATCGGCCCTTTTGTTCAGTACATGCAGTTGGACGGCCATTGAGAGGATGGAGATGGGGAATACTAGTATGCCGATCATGGACAGCACGCACATGGACATTGTGGTGAAGTAGGTCATTCTGCCGGCCCACTCTATGCCCATGGGGATGGATAGGAATAGGCCGCACGCAACTGCTTCGCCCACGCACCAGAGTACGTACAGTGACCAGTTCATGTCAATAACTCGCCTAAGAATATACAGCAGTATGCGCGAAAGGACCATTACGCCAAGCACAATAAGGCTGCTTACAATAAGGTAAATTGTATAGTATCCGCGTCCTGTGTCCAGAAATTCTTCCAGATTCAGTGGGTGATATATTAGGACAAACAAGAAGTAAAAGACGGGCACCACCGTAAAGAAAAGTATGGTGGCCGGCATCTTGTAAAACGTGCGCGCAATGGGTTTCATAAGTCACATTTTTGCTGTGACAAAGATACAAATTATTTTTATTTCGTCCCAAATTCGGCACTTTTATCCCTAAATACGCATTTTTGTCACAAAACGTTCGTCCCTATGACATTTATTTTACGGGGCAGAACAACCTATATAATTTTGCACTGTAAAAGAAAACGCCATGAAAACAATTATTCCCATTTTCTTTTCTGTGAACGACGCATATTCGCCGTTCCTTGCAACCGCAATCAATTCCATTAAGGATAATGCGAGCACTGCTTACGCATACCATATACATATATTGACCGATGACATATCGGCCAAGAACCGCGAAAAACTGTCCCGCTTCGCGGGTGAGGACTTCCAGATAGAGTTCTGCTCCCTTTCAGACAAACTGAGGGCCCTTCCGGCCGTGCAGACACTCCAGAAGCATTGTTTCGGGGCTTTTGCTTCCCTTACAATCTACTTCCGCCTATTCATTCCGGAGCTTTTCCCTCAGTACGACAAGGCGATTTATCTGGATGCCGACCTTGTTGTTCCAGGCGATATTTCCAAATTGTACTTCGAACCACTGGGCAATAAGCTGGTTGGAGCGGTAGCTGACTACTCCATTCAGAAGATAGCCCCGTTTATGCGCTATATTGACCAATATGTGGGCGTTGACCACCACAATTATGTCAATTCCGGTGTGCTTTTACTCAATTGCAGGCGCCTAAGAGAAGTAAATTTGGCCGGTAGATTCCTTGATTGGGTCAATCAATACGGTCTTGAAACCGTTGCCCCGGACCAGGATTATCTTAACGCCCTGTGCTGGTACGGTATCCATTATCTGGATCCGGACTGGAACGCAATGCCGTCGGAATGCATGAAGAACATGGACGAGCCCCAGATTATCCACTTCAACCTTGCCTCTAAACCGTGGCTCAACGAAACCGTCCCGTACGATGAAATTTTCTGGAAATATGCCGTTACATCGGGCTATGCCCATGAAATCCGTGCCCGCCGCAAGCAATATCTGATGGACGCCAAGGCGCAGAAAAAGTACAAGAGCGGAATCACCAAACTCATTCGCATGGCAGGTCGCCTGTGCAGCAGCGAAGTCTCGTTCCGTTCGCTCATAGCCTCCCGTCAGGAGCTGCGCCTATGCTGCTAATCACCCCGGGCCGGGAACAGGCCATAGAAAACATACGCCTGGCCGCCTCCGAAGGCCGATTCAACGATAAAACAGAGCCTTTCGACCCCCAATGGGAGCCGGAGGCTCTTAAAGCCGATATATTAAACTACGTGTCTAAACTCAACACCATCGGTTTCAAAATCAAGAATTTAGCTGCTCGAACCATAGTCGATTACTGGATTAAACGCTACAGCGATGGCATCAACGAAATCGTAGGCATGGAAAAGCTGGAGAGCATCAAAGGCGCTGCCTTTGTCACCAGCAATCACTTCAATCCATTCGACAACGGCATCCATCGCACGATGGCACGGAAAGCCGGTCACGGCCGCCTATCGGCCATAAGCCAGGGGACCAACTTTGTGATGCCCGGACTTAACGGCTTCATACTCAGGAATATCGACGTAATTCCCATCATCGGCGAGCCTTCTTACATGAATGGGCAGTTCCGCGCGCTCATGCAAAAATACCTGGACCTCAAGCGCTTTATTCTGATTTACCCGGAGCAGGAGATGTGGTTCAACTACCGCAAACCCCGTCCCCAGAAGCGTGGAGCCTTCCTTTTTGCGGCTGAATACGGCGTTCCGGTTATCCCCACCTTCGTCGAAATGATTGACCTGCCGGCATTATCGGCCCCCAACTTCCACGACGTAAAGCTGGTCCTGCACATACTGGATCCCATTTTTCCGGACCCGACCAAATCCGTGAGAGACAACAGCTTTGCCATGTGCCAGGCCGACTATCAGGCCAAGAAAGCCTGTTACGAAAGCTGTTACGGAAAGCCCCTTACCTACAACTTTGAACCCTCCGACATAGCCGGCTGGATCGGCCGTTAAAATTTCTTTTCATTTTTGCCGAAAAATATATATATTTGCATGATTGCGCATGCAAATTATTACAAACCTAAAATAAATCTTATGGCAGAAATTAAGAAAAGAGTCTATCGTTTCGGCGGAAAGCACGCCGAGGGCGATGGCAAGATGAGAGAGCTGCTGGGTGGCAAAGGCGCCAACCTGGCCGAAATGAACCTCCTGGGAATGCCCGTTCCCGCCGGTTTCACCATCACCACCGAATGCTGCACGGAATACTACCGTCTGGGTGGTGGTTACACTCCCGAACTTAAAGCCGAAGTAGCCGCTGCCATGGAAGCAACGGAGAAAATCATGGGCAAAAAGTTCGGCGACGAGAACGACCCTCTCCTCGTAAGCTGTCGCTCAGGCGCACGCAGCTCCATGCCCGGTATGATGGACACCATCCTCAATATCGGCCTTTGCTCCAAGACCATCCCCGGAATGATCAAGAAAACCGGCAACCCCCGCTTCGTGTACGATGCATACCGCCGCCTTATCATGATGTATTCGGACGTTGTGATGGAAAAAGCAGAGGGCATTGAACCTGCCGATGGCCAGGGCATCCGCCAGCAGCTGGACCGCATGATGGAAGATGTAAAGAAGGCCAACGGCTACAAGAGCGACACAGAGCTTACTGCCGATCAGCTCAAAGATCTGGCCGAAGCTTTCAAGGTACGTATCAAGGAAGTTCTTGGCGTAGAATTCCCGGACGATGCAGTTGCCCAGCTTTGGGGCTCCATTGGCGGCGTATTCAAGAGCTGGAACGGCAAACGTGCCATCCGCTACCGTCAGATCGAACATATTCCGGACGATTGGGGCACTGCAGTGAACGTGCAGTCCATGTTGTTCGGTAACATGGGCGACACATCGGCCACCGGTGTTGCCTTCTCCCGTAACCCCGCAAACGGCGACAACAAGTTCTACGGCGAATGGCTCATCAACGCCCAGGGCGAAGATGTGGTTGCCGGTATCCGTACTCCCAACCCTCTGAATGAAGCTACTAAGTCCGAAAAGAACAAGAATCTGGCATCCCT
>JAGCWB010000013.1 GCA_017962065.1 Bacteroidales bacterium | reverse complement strand
CTTATGGCCGAATTGTCTGTACCAAGAAGGTTGGGATATTCGTCACGGATTGTGAGGGTGCAGGTGGAGGATGTTGTAACAACCTTGAGGCCCTTCTCAACCGCTTTTCCAAGCACTTCAACGTTATGTGCGGCATTTTTTGCAGCCTTGGCCGACATTCCGTTGGTGATCATGGCAATGCCGCAACATTTTTCTTTTTCAAGCAGTTGTACGCCAACTCCAAGGGCATTCAGAACCTTTACCAGATCCTTTCCAAGCTGGGGATAGTTGTAGTTCACGTAGCAGCCGTGATAGTATGCCACCTGTTCCTGGAATGCCGCCTGGGCCTTTTCTACAGAGCGTTTCGTTAGCCATGACTCGAAGCTTCGGCCGCTGTATTTTGGGAATGTACGTCTGTGATCAATCTTTAAAGTAGCGTCCAGCACCGTCTTGGTAATGCCAAGGCCCGTGACGCCGTTAACGATGGGGGCGAAAGGCCTGGCCAGCGTTCCCATGAAATCTGTGGACGCAAGTATCTGGTCCCTTAGTTTGGGGGCCGAATGGTCGTACTTTATGCGCGCGCCCTGGATAAGATCGGCCACCTTTACGCCGGAGGGGCAGGCAACCTCGCAGCGCTTGCAGTTCATGCAATACTTGAGGGCGTAGTTGAAGAAGTACGGGTCCTTGAGGCGGAGGCGCTCGCCGTCCGGACCGGCCTGCTTGGGGCCGGGGTACAGCGGATTCACCTGAAGCACAGGGCAGTACGCCGTGCACACGGTGCACTTCATACACTCCTCGAAGTTGTCCTTGCTTATTGTGTATTCTTGCAGTTTCATTTCTCTGAGAGTATTTGGTCCACTGCCACAAGGGCGCTGTTTATTGCAAGTCCGGCGCCGCTTCCAAGTTCCGGATGCGTCGCACCAAGTATGGAGCCTATGGCATAAAGGTTTTCAAGAGGTTTGCCGTCAATTATGGCGTGCAGCGTATCATCGGCCTTGACTCCATAGCCCATATAAGGCTGATCTTCCTTGAAGGCAGGATTGTACCACGTGTTGCGGTCCTCCGCGAATTCCACATCCAGGCCGAAAACGGGTTCGTACAGCTGGAAAGGATTGGAAACCAGGCCTTTGGAGAAGAGCCCGCCGGTTGCCAGGATGAAGTTTGAGGCCTCCAGATAGTGGGAATCAAGGTTGCGGGTAACCACGCTGTGAACCACGCCTTCGTGAACGTGGGCCTTGATTGCTTCGTCACCCATTAGGTAGGTTCCGCCAAGCAACTGATAACGCTTTTTAAGCAACATCTGGGTACGTACGCCGGGTACGGAAGGAGGCATGGTGCCAACGAAGACAACCTTTGCGGGCAGCGCCTGCCTGATCCGGCCCGGAACGGAAATGTCCTGAAGGCCGAAAACCTGCGGCAGAATCACCGCATCTTCGTCTTTGAGCAGCAGCCTTATTTCTTGCACCACCTTTTCCCAGATACGGTCCATGGTGCGGGCAATCTGCACGGAACGCATTTCTCCCGGTCCCTGATGCGTGGGGTCGATGTCCGGGATATTGATAAGGCGTATACGGCATCGCATGCCTTTTTTTTCCAGACCTTCGGCAAGGAATGACGAGAAAAAGTCGTGATAGCCCTGGAAGTTCACTATGAGCACCCTGCGGGCGAATTTTTCCGAAGGGAAGAGTTCTATGTCTTCCAGCGACATTGCCGATTCCCTGAAGGTGCCAAGGGGCATCAGGCGCACGCCCTGGCGGTAATGAAGGCCGATTCCGGCATCTTTGAAAAGGTCGGCCACCCTCTGGGGCGGCTCTGTCATGGATTCAAAGCTGCCGGAGAAAAAGTGCAGGGAGTTCTGGCCCATGCTTACTATGGCGGTGCTTTTTCCTGCCTGCTGGAGGCTGATGCCAGCCACAAGTCCGGCAAGGCCGCCGCCCATTATAACACTGTCAAATTTCATAGGCCTAAAACATGTTTATATACCCACTGTGTGTATTCGGCCTCGCGGAGCGTATCGCCCCAGCCGATAGGGAAGTTGCCTTTCCAACGTTCCTGCAGGAAATCGGCAAGATCCGCCCTTTCTCTTTCTATGCAGCCGTGGGCTTTGGCAAGGAGGCCGGCGGCGCGGCAGGCGCAGAATTCGCCCTGGCAGGTTCCCATGCCAACGCGTGTGCGGCGCCTGAGGTCTGTTAATGTGGAAACGTCCATACGTTCTATTGCGGCGTTGATTTCGCCCACCGAGACCTCTTCGCATTCGCAAATGAGGTCATCGTCCCTGCGGTCGCCGGTCTGGATGCGCTTTGCGCGCGTACCCATACGGGACGCCGCGGCTTTCTGGGCCATGGAAGGCGTTTCCCAAATTTTCTGAGCCACGGCTTCGTAAGACTTTTCTTCCGAGCCGGGAAGGGGAGTGGTGGCTGTTTCGCAGGCCTTGTTCACTCCAAGTTTACGGCAGACGGCATCGGTTGCAATCTCGGCCATCAGCCTATAAGTCATTAGTTTACCACCGGTTATTGTGATAAAACCTTTAAGTCCGTCGCGTTCCTCGTGATCCAGGCATACTATGCCGCGGGAGATGTTGCGGCCTGTGGGATCGTCGTCGGCGCTGACAAGAGGACGCACGCCGGCGTATGCGCGTAAGATTCGTGTGGAGGACAGTGACGGGGCAAGTTTTGCTCCTTCGGTGATGAGGAGCGTAACCTCATCGGGGGTTACTGCCACGTTGTCGCACTCCTCAAAAGGAATGCGGGTGGATGTGGTGCCAATTACGCACACGGTGTCTCCTGGAACCAGGATATCGGCATTGGAGGGCTTTCGGCAGCGGTTTATTACCATATTGTTCACGCGATGCGCAAAGATGAGCAGGGCTCCTTTTGCAGGGAACATTCCCACTCTCACGCCAGCCATTTCGGCTATATGCTGGCCCCAGATGCCGCAGGCGTTCACCGTTACGGGGGCGTAGTAGTCCACGTCTTCTCCCGTCTGGTGGTTGTGCGTGTGCACGCCTTTAATTGTATCGCCCTCACGGATGAAGCCGGTGACCTCCGTCTGCAGCCTCACCTGGCCGCCGTGCAGCTTTGCGTCCAGCATGTTTGCGGCGCAAAGGCGGAAGGGGTCCACACTGCCGTCAGGCACCCTTACGGCGCCTATAAGTTCCGGATTCACAGAAGGTTCCAGCCTTCTGGCAAGGTCCGGGTCAATGATGTCGGCATTGATTCCGGCATTACGGCATGCGTCCACGAAGGTTTGCTGGTAGCCAAGGTCGTCTTCCGGGAGGGTGATAAAGAGACCGTCGGTCTCGTCTATGCAGTGGGCGGCAATCTGGCGCAGGATCATGTTCTCTTTGATACATTCCCGGGCCGATTCGGCATCGTTCACTGCATATCGGGCACCGGAGTGCAGCAGGCCGTGGTTGCGGCCTGTTGCACCGGTTGCGATGTCCGATCGTTCTATCAGAAGCGTCCGGAGGCCGCGCATGGCGCAGTCGCGCTGCGTTCCGGCCCCCGTGATGCCGCCTCCGATAATAATAACATCAAATTCGTTTGGATTCATTAAACGATGGTTAGTTTTCCTTAATTCACAAATTTACCATTTTTTGAACATTATTGCAAATACGAGCCGCCCCATAACCAACCACCCCTTTTCAAACCCACTCCACCCCTGGCAACTAAACACCTGATACTCAGAGTCTTACCATAAAGTAATCG
>JAGCWB010000117.1 GCA_017962065.1 Bacteroidales bacterium | reverse complement strand
CGGAAGGGGGAGTCCGTGCCCGAAACGTCGTGATGATCGCGTCCCAGCACTATCGGGGCCGATATTTCGCCTTTGCGGATGGCCTCGTTGAACGCCAGGGCAATCTTGGTGCGGCCTTCGCAATCGGCATATAAGATTCTGGCCTGTGAGCCCACCACAAGGTGATTCCGGCCTGCTTCTTTTATCCAGTGGATGTTATCCCTCATCTGGCCGGCGATTTCTTCCGGGGAGTTGGCCGCGATTTCTCCAAGGACCTTCATGGCAATTTCGTCGCTCTTTGCAAGGTCTTCCGGTTTTTCGCTCATGCACACCCATCGGAAAGGCCCGAAGCCGTAGTCGAAGTACATGGGGCCCATTATGTCCTGAACGTATGACGGGTAGCGGAAACTGCCGTCTTCCTTCATTACATCTGCGCCTGCACGAGAGCTTTCCAGCAGGAAGGCGTTGCCGTAGTCAAAGAAGTACATTCCTTTGGCGCTCAAGCGGTTGATGGCGGCGACGTGACGGCGGAGCGAGGCCTTTACAGCCTCCTTGAAGCGCTCCGGCTCTTCGGCCATCATGCGCTTTGATTCTTCCAGGCTGTAGCCAACGGGATAATACCCGCCGGCCCATGGGTTGTGCAGCGATGTCTGGTCACTGCCAAGGTCCACATGTATGTCTTCATCGGCCAACTTTTCCCAAAGGTCAACAACGTTGCCAACGTATGCCAGGGAAACCACTTCTTTGGCTTCGACGGCTTTCTTGATTCGTGCTATGAGTTCGTCCAGATTGGTATGCAATTCGTCCACCCAGCCCTGCTGGAAGCGTTTTTCCGCCGCCTTGGGATTGATCTCGGCCGTTACGCTCACCACCCCGGCAATATTGCCCGCCTTAGGCTGAGCGCCGCTCATACCGCCAAGGCCGGCGGTTACGAAGAGCTTGCCCGCGGGGCTGCCGCCCTGCTTGCGCGCAGCGTTCATAACCGTAATAGTCGTTCCATGCACTATGCCCTGCGGGCCAATGTACATGTAGCTGCCTGCCGTCATCTGGCCGTATTGGCTCACTCCAAGGGCGTTGAAGCGTTCCCAGTCGTCCGGTTTGGAGTAGTTGGGAATCACCATGCCGTTGGTTACGATCACTCTTGGCGCATCCTGGTGACTGGGGAAGAGGCCCAGTGGATGGCCGGAGTACATTACAAGCGTTTGCTCGTCGGTCATTGTGGCCAGATACTGCATAACCAGCCTGTACTGCGCCCAGTTCTGGAAAATGGCCCCGTTGCCGCCGTAGATAATGAGTTCGTGCGGATGCTGGGCTACCCGTTCGTCCAGATTATTCTGGATCATAGCCATGATGGCCGCCGCCTGGCGGGATTTTGCAGGATACTCGTCTATCGGTCTGGCATATATCTTATATGAAGGCCGATAACGGTACATGTAAATGCGGCCGTAGTCTTTAAGTTCCTGTGCAAATTCCGGCGCCAGCTGTGCGTGAAGTGCCTGCGGGAAGTACCGGAGGGCGTTTTTCAGCGCCAGCACCTTCTCCTTGTCAGTGAGGATATCCTTCCGCTTTGGCGCGTGGTTAATCTGGAAATCGTACGGTTTGGCCTCCGGCAGCTCATTGGCCGGAATGCCGGCAAGAATCTCTTCTTGGAAGGTCATAGTTCTATGTTGTTATTTACGGCTTCAAGTACTTGTTTTTCAAGGCTTTCGGCTTTGGCCACAATTTCATCGGCCCTCTCCAGGAGCGGCAGGGCGGGGGACTTGTCTGTGAGCCCTGCGCAGTTGATGCGAACGTTCAGTCGGGCGCCTTTTATGCCTGCAACTGCGGCAAGGGCGGCTACGCCGGCGTCGGATGCCGATGCGGGATTGCCTTTCTGCGCCATTTCCAGCGCAAGAGGCAGAGCCTTCAGACTGGCTTCCATGGTGCGCAGCGGCACCTGAGCGGCATACAGCGTGGCTTCTTCCAGCGCCTTAGCACGTGCGGCTTTCTCCTGCTCCGTGCCCTTGGGCATTGAGAACACATCCATAATTCGGTTGAAGGCGGCGGTGTCTTCGTCAATCAAAAGCAGCAGTTCGTCCACCAGTTTCTGGCCTTCCTCGGCCACGTCGCTGAATTCCTTCCAGCGCTCGTCCCAGCCACGTTTGTGAGAGGAAAGGTTGGCCACCATGGTTGCCAAAGCCGCAGCAAAAGCTCCCATGCAGGCCGATATGGAGCCGCCGCCGGGGGCTGCGCTCTCCGATGCAGTCTCTCGCGTGAAACCTTCCACAGTCATCTGCGCCAGGCCGTGAGGTTCATCGGCCATGAGGTACTCAATGACTTTTTCCTTGGGATTGAAAGGCTTAAGGTCGTCAAGAGACATGCTTTTGACGGCTATGTTCACTATTTCCTTTTCGCTTATGCCAAGCGAGCGCTGCTGCTTTGTCAGGTAATACTTGCCTGCTTCTATGAGCACGCGCTTGGGCACCAGACCCACAATCTCGGCCCCCGTTACGCGCAGGCCGCGGGCGGCTGCCGCCCGGCACACCTCGTCAAAGGCAACGTGCAGGGGAGTGGTGTCTATATCCGTGATGTTCATTGACACCTGGGCAATGCCGTATTCGTCTATGTACCAGCCAATAGCCTTGCAGCCTTTAAGGGTTCCGGGAATCCAGAGCTGTTTTCCATTTGCATCTTTCAGGAGCTTGCCGGTGAGGGAACCGCCTTCGCGGGCTTTGCGGCCTTTTTCGCGCACGTCAAAGGCCACTGCCATGGCGCGGCGGGTGCTGGTTGTATTAAGGTTGAAGTTTACGGCAACAAGGAAATTGCGTGCTCCCACGTTGGTGGCGCCGGCTTTCTGGGCCGTAAGATCCCACTCTCCGCCGAAATCCGGCTTGAGGGCAGGATCGGCCATCTTTTGGGGCAAGGCCTCATATTCTCCCTCCCGGCATACGGCCAGGTTCTTGCGCTCCGGCTTGAATGCGGCTGCCTCATAGCAGTAGCAGGGGATACCTAATTCTTTATATAGGCGCTGCGCAAGGCTGCGGGCAAGTTCCGCGCATTCTTCCAGCGTTATTCCGGCTACGGGAATGAGGGGCAGAACGTCAGTTGCTCCGCTGCGGGGATGGGCGCCGTGATGCTGACGCATGTCAATAAGTTCCTGCGCTTTTGAGGCGCCTTGGAACGCCGCCTCGCAAACCGGCCCCGGCTCTCCCACGAAAGTGACAACAGTGCGGTTGGTGGCTTCTCCGGGATCCACGTCCAGCACTTTAACGCCTTCTACTGCACTGATTGCCGCTACAATGGCGTCTATCACGCTTTTATCACGTCCTTCACTGTAGTTGGGAACGCATTCGATGATTTGTTTCATGCTTATCTTATGTGGTTATTCTTTATCCATACAAATATACCACATTCTGCCCAAAATTCAAACTCATTTTCCCGTTAGGGTTGGCGTTGTGCAAAATAATGACTATCTTTGATTGTTATGAGAAAACTAATGACCATTTTGGCAGGTCTTGCGCTTTCCTGCCTCCTTGTACAAGCGCAGCAATACAATGTATTGGACATAGTCAAGGCCGATGCCCGCAAGGCTCACGGCATGGAAGGCCCTCACAGGCTGGACGAATTCGGCACCCTTAGCAAGGCGCCAAACGGATTCAAGCCATTCTACATCAGCCATTACGGCCGTCATGGTTCACGCTATGCATGGAACTCTGACACCTACAGCCTGCTGCACAAGGTTTTCGAAAAAGCGGCCGATAAAGGCGTTCTGACCCCCTACGGAAAGGATTTTGCCAAAAGGTACCAGGCTTTCTACATGACCCCGTACATCAACACCGGAGACCTTACGCCGCTTGGCTTCGAGCAGCATCATGCCATTGGTACATTCACCTATGAGCAGTTCCCTCAGGTGTTCAAGGGCCGTAAAAAGGTGGACGCCCTGTCCTCTACCGGCCAGCGTTGCATTGTCAGTATGGGCGCATTCACCCTTGGCCTTCAGAGCGGCAACCCTAAGCTTATAATGGACCTGCAGTCTTCTCACACCGGCATGGCCATAATTGCTCCTCCCAGTGCGCCCAGGCAACTGCGCAAGCATTTCAAGGGAGAGAATCAGGAGATTACGCTGGAAAGCGTGGAAGACTTCTTCACACGCACCTGCGCTCCTCAGGAGCTTCTGAACAAACTGTTCACAGACACCAGCTTCTTTAAAGAAGGCGAGGAACTTACTTTCATTAACGAACTCTGGTCGCTTTACTGCGGCTACCACAACTACGAGCCCCGTCCCATCTTCGACGATCTTTTCACCGAAGATCAGGTCCTCAAGTTCTGGGAGGCCGATAATTACATGTCGGCCCGCATCGATATCCGGGACCGTTACAAAGTATTCCCCCTGCTGGAAGATATTATTGCCAAAGCCGAGGCTTCGTTCAACGATCCCAACCAGGCCGCCCATCTCCGTTTCGGCCACGATTATATCCTGGAAAGCCTTTCAACCCTTCTTGACATCAACGGAATGGGCACCATCCCCGCCACTCCGGAAGAGGCAAAATACTGGTTCCAGAACTACAATATCCCCATGGCGGCAACCCTGCTGTTCGTTTTCTACAAGAACAAGAAAGGCGAAATCCTCTTCAAGCCTGTGCTTAACGAAAACGACGCCTACCTGCCTCAGTTAACTCCCGTCAAGGACAATTTCTATCGTTGGGCCGATTTCCGCGCCTGGACCGATAAACTAATTCAGGAGCATCCGGAGGAAAAACAATAAAATAGCAAAACCATGTCACTGAAAAAATCCATTGCAGCCATTATCGGCATAGCCCTTCTTTTCGCCTGCGGCAGCGCCAGGCAGGCCACTAAATCGGCCGAAGAACAGGCCGACGCCAAACTTGTTGCTCAGAAACTGGACGCCCGGCAATACACCATTGACATTACCTACATGATGCCGCAGGCCGGCCCGTCAAAGCCGGTGGACAATTATTCCATAAAGGTAGACGGAGAGAATTTCGAATCCTGGCTCCCTTACGCCGGCAGGGCCACTGGTGTGCCTTATGGCGGCGGCAAAGGCCTCACCTTCAAAGATACCATTGACGAGTATAAGGACAGCGGATGGGATGGCGACAAGCGGGTGATTACAATGACAGTCTCCAACGACGAAGACACCTATACTTATATCCTTACGGTGTTCGACAACGGATCGGCCACACTTAACGTCAATGCAAGAAACCGTGACAGCATAAGCTATAACGGCAATATGGTCTTGAAGAAAGACTAAAAGCGCCTACTTCTCAAAGAACGTACTTCCGTTCCATGTATACGCCGTCAGGGTATCCCCTGATGGCGTATGAAATTTAT
>JAGCWB010000116.1 GCA_017962065.1 Bacteroidales bacterium | reverse complement strand
GCTGCCCAACGCCCTGTACACCAGCGCCACCGACGTCCTGAACGGCATTGCCCTGGACGCCGACGGCCACATTTACCTCACCGGTAAAAACTGGCCCAAGATGTACCATATTGAACTTGTTAAACAATAAGCTATAAAATATTAAAACAAATTGGGGTGAGAATCCTTCGTTTATCGAAGACTCTCTGAGATTATACCCTTTGAACTTGATACGGTTGATACCGTCGTAAGGAAAATGAAAAAACTTTTGTGTCTGGCGGCGCTGTGCGTGCTGCCCATCTGCGCGAGGGCGCAGGAAGAGAAGGTCGAGCGTCTGGATTCGGCCATTGTGTCGGCTTCGAGGGCCGGCGAACGGACTCCCGTTACATTTACCAGTGTGAGCAAGGACCAGCTGTCCAAGGCCAACCCGATGAATTCGTTGCCGATGGCACTGAACCTGTTGCCGTCGGTGGTTACGTACAACGAAGGCGGCACGGGCCTGGGGAATTCGGCGATGACCATCCGCGGGTCCAAGGGCAGCCAAATCAACGTGACGCTGAACGGCATCACGCTCAATGATGCCGAGAGCCAGGAGGTGTTCTGGGTGAACATTCCGGCGCTGACGGCATTGCTGTCTGGCGTGCAGGTGCAGCAGGGCCTGGGAACCACGGCCAACGGAGCAGGAGCCTTCGGGGCCAGCATCAATATGAACACGGCGTTTGTGGGGGCATCGCCTACCGGAACCGTGGAACTGAGCGGAGGCTCTTACGGCACGTTTATCGGCTCGCTTGCCGGTTCTACGGGCTTGCTGAATAAGGGCTGGTACTTCAACGTGGCCGCCAACCTGGGCCGGACCGACGGTTACATCCGCAATGCCTATGTGCGGTCGGCCTCTGTATTTGCGGTCATCGGCAAGCTTTCCAACGGGCGTTCCTTCCGCTTTACCTACCTGATGGGCACTCAGAAAAGCGGCATCACCTGGGACGGCATTTCCCTGGAGCAGTATGCCATCGACCGCCGGTACAACGGGGCGGGGGAGTATACGGATGATGAGGGGAATACCTGCTACTATCCCAATCAGACCGACAACTATACCCAGCACCACCTGCAGCTCAATGAGACCATTGCGCTGAACAGCCACATCACCTGGACCAATACCTTAAACTATACGCGCGGGGACGGGTACGACGAATACTATAAGACCAACCGCAAGCTCAAGAACTACGGTTTCCCGGCCACCACGGACCCTGCCCGCTCCGATATGACTTACCGCAAGAAGATGAACAACGACTACTGGGTGTTCAATTCCAGCCTGCTTTACCGGTCTTCCGTCTTTGACGTGACCTTCGGCCTGAACTGGAGCAACTACCGCGCCAGCCACTGGGGCGATGTCTTCTGGGTAAAGACCATGGGAAACGTCACATCTCCTGAATGGTACAGCACCAAGGGCCTCAAGCGGGACCGCTCCCTTTTCCTGCGGGCCGAATACCGCCCCTCGACCTTCCTCAACACCTATCTTGACCTGCAGTACCGCCACATCGGCTATCACCTGACGGGCGTGGACAGCGACTGGATCGAGTACGGCAGCGCAGAAGCGGACCGTCTGGACTACCATAATATCTGGCGTTTCTTCAATCCTCGCGCGGGTGTGACGGCCGATTGGGGACCGCACCGGGCCTATGCTTCCGTTGCCTTCGGCCACCGCGAGCCCAGCCGGTCCGACATCAAGGAAAACGTCAAAGGCGAAGGTCTGGAGATTCAGCCGGAGAAGTTGCTGGACGTGGAACTGGGGTATCAGTTTACTGCAGGGAACCTGGTGGCATCGGCCAACCTTTACTTTATGGAGTACTGGGATATGCTGCTGGAGACGGGCCGTCTCTCCGATTCCGGCTATGCGCTCAAGGAGAATATGCCGCGCGCGTGGCGTCGGGGCATTGAAATGTCGGCCACCTGGCATCCTTTCACCTGGATGCGGGTAGACGGAAACGCCACTTTCTCTGTGAACCAGATTGCCGATTATACCTCCTACGTGGCCTATGACGACTATTCAGGAGCTACTTTCCCCGTTAACTATGGACGTACCACGATGCTGATGTCGCCCTCCGTGGTGGGGATGCTGCAAGCCACCTTGAATCTTTGGAAGGGTGGCAGCGTGAACTGGAACGGTAAACTGGTGGGCAAGCAGTTTCTGGACAATTCCATGCGGGAAGAATTGGCGGTTCCTGCCTACTTTGTTGCCGGATTAAGCGTAAGTCAGATGTTTCGTTTGGGCCCTGGTAACTTGGATGTTACACTCTATTTAAACAATATGTTTAATAACCTCTATTATGCCGCTGGGTGGCGCTGGGAGACGTATTCTGCCGAAACTGGAAAGATTTCGCTGGGTTCCGGTGTATACCCTCAGGCGCCGTTCAATGCGATGTTGAAGGTGCGTTATAGTTTTTAAAAAAATTTATTTAGCAAAGAAAAGTTAAAAAAATTTTGCAGATAAAAATACTTTATTTATCTTTGCCTTAGAAAAACAAAAGAACGCATCTTCTAACCAACTAATTAACCTTCT
>JAGCWB010000115.1 GCA_017962065.1 Bacteroidales bacterium | reverse complement strand
TCAGACCCTTGGGCGTTTTATATTTAAGGTATTTGAAGGTTGCCGATACGTCCAGGCCGCCGGCACAGCCAACACAAAGTTCGCCTTCTTCCTCAGAGTCGATGTTAAGCAGGATGTCTCCCTTGAGCACGCCGGGCTTAAGGCTGCTGGCGCCGGTCATGCCGGTTTCCTCGTCGGAGGTTGCAAGTACCTCAAGCGGTCCGTGCTTTACGGAAGGATCTTCCAGAGCTGCAAGGCCAAGGGCGACGCCAATGCCGTTATCGGCACCAAGGGTGGTGCGGTCGGCGGTTACCCATTCGCCGTCTACATAGGCCTTGATGGGATCTGTGAGGAAGTTGTGCGGTGAATCGGAGGTTTTCTGCGGCACCATGTCCATGTGTCCCTGCAGGATAACCCCCTTGCGGTTTTCCATGCCGGGAGTGGCAGGCACGCGGATAATGATATTGCCCGTGTCGTCCTTTATTGTCTCGAAGCCGTGGGACTTGCCCCAATTGTACAGATAATCAATTACTTTTGCTTCATGCTTTGAAGGACGGGGAATCTGTGTAAGAGCGTAGAAGTTCTTCCAGACAACCTTGGGTTCTAAATCTTGAATGTTCATATAATAGTGTTATTAAGTGTTATTTTGCCAGGTAAAGGAGGTTCTCCGCGCCCAGCTGGTAGAAAGGCAGGCGGGTACTTAGCATGGATTTTCCGTCGCATGTGAAATCTACGCGGCAGGTTACCGGAATGCGGTAACGTACGGTACCTTTGACGCGGCGCTGGTTCTGACTTTCCTCGGCGGGAATCTCTCCTTCCGGATGAAGTTCCAGATAGTAAGGAGTGCCTTTGATTCCATCCGTTACGGGACCTTCGTCGGTAAGGCGGAACACCAGGTAGCGGTGATTCTTAACCGAGACAGAAGGAACGACCTCGAATGTATAGAACTGCTTGCGTATCACGCTGTAGCCGCGGAAAAGAGCAAGATACTCTTCTTCCAGCCTGTCCAGCTCCCTGAGGGCGGTTGCCATGGATTCGCCGGAATAACTGGCGTCCGTGTTGCCCGTGGCTATATTCAGGCGGTCTTTCCTGAGGGCCAGGATCATATCGGCCGCATCCGAGGCTTTGTCTTCCAGAGTCTTCTCTACCAGAACCTTATGCTCTACGGGGATGGTTACTACGGCCGTGTCGGTCTGAACCTTCTGGTAAATGATTTCCGTTGCTTCCTTTTCCGTATTGGCAATTTCCTTGTCGGAGAAATCGGCCGATAAACCGGGCAGGAAGCGCCAGGCAACGTGATTGTCATGACCAGGGCCGCCCATGGAAACAAGCCCTTGCGAGGTTAGTGCAAGGAGGGCAGCGCTCTCCATTTCCGTCGTGTACCAGGCCTTGGGATCGGCCTCTACGCGGGGAATGAGCTGAATACCTACAATATCCGACGTAACGGCGTCCTGATCGTTTACCGACATGTTTAGCATCTGTTTGGCAAACGCGGCATAGGGGCCGGCGAAGAAGGTTTCCTGCCTTATTTCCACCTTTACGGTAACCGAAGTGCTGGGAAGGGCATAGGAGATTTCCTGGGCCGATGCTGCATACTCAATTGCGGCCAGTGCCAGCAGTATGGTGCAGATTCTTTTCATTTCTATTTCCATCTTTTATGTGTCCAGAGGTAGTTCCAGGGTTGTTCCCTCAGGTCTTCCTCCAGAAGGTCGTAGTATTTTTGCATTATTTCCTTTACGTCGTGTCCGCCAGCCCTGTCGCATATCGGCACAATACTTAAAGTGTATCCTCCCCCCTCCCGGCAGCGGAAACGGAGGTATCCCACAGCCATGTCGAACTTCACCGCCAGCGATGCGGCGCCGGTCATGGTTGCAGTATCGGTCCTATACATGAAATTCAGTTCGCATTTGAGGTTGCTGGTATAGGGAAACTGGTCCGTGATGAAGGAGTAACTGTACTTGTTATCCTTGTTTTTATAGGCGAACCTTACCACGTTGGATGCCTCCACATAGCCTTTGAAGCCATAATCCACCACTGCGGCAGTGCGGTTGCGCTCCAGAAAGCGGTCTACGAATTCGGGGCGCTGCTTGAGATAGGTAACTGCAATGGTATTAGCATCTATATCCAGGGGGTCGCCGTATGAGTAGTTCAAAATTCCGCCAATAAGTTCCCAGTTGCCGGTATGGGCCTGAAGCATCATCAGCTGGGTTGCGCCACGATACAGTCTATTAAACTCCTCAGGGTTAGTGAATTCCACTATGTGAGATTTGCGAATGCGTTTCCGGCATTTTTCTCCCGTGTAACGGCCGAACCAAAAGGTTTCCGCAATAATATCGGCCAAATGCAGGTAAAAACGCTTGTGAGTTTCCTGAAGCTCCTCGTAAGTCATGCGCGGGAAGCAACGGCTTAGGTTAGCCATTACCACATCGCTGCGGTAGCGGATGACACTGCGAAGAAACCAGGCCGTAAATTTTCTCATCTGTGAACGCTTAATCATACAAAATTAAAAAATTCCCCACAATAATGCAAACGGGGCAGTTTAATTTGGGATTGTCGGAAAAATTTCGCAATTTTGTAAGGATAAGACAAAATTTTAATAACCTATATTTTTATGTTCAAAGGTCAACCCAAAGGTCTATTTGCCCTAGCCCTCGCCAACACCGGCGAGCGTTTTGGCTACTACACCATGATTGCCGTATTTGCGCTGTTCCTACGCGCCAACTTCGGCCTTTCTCCCGGCGTAGCCGGCACCATTTACAGTTCATTCCTAATGCTGGTTTACTTCCTTCCTCTAGTGGGCGGTATCCTGGCCGATAAATTCGGCTTCGGCAAAATGGTAACCACCGGCATTCTGGTCATGTTCCTTGGCTATCTTCTGCTGTCAATTCCTCTTGGCGGCGGCACGGTGGCACTTGCAGGAATGATTGCCGCACTTATCCTGATCGGCTTCGGCACGGGCCTTTTCAAGGGTAACCTACAGGTAATGGTCGGTGACCTTTACAATGACCCTCAATACGCCGATAAACGCGACTCCGGCTTCTCCCTCTTCTACATGGCAATCAACATCGGCGCACTGTTCGCCCCTACCGCCGCCATCAAGATCAGGGAATGGGCAATGTCCCTTGGCTTCGACGGAAATTCGGCATACCACTTCTCATTTGCAGTTGCCTGTGTATCCCTTATTGTTTCCATTGCAATCTATTATGCTTTCCGCAGTTGGTTCAAGCACGTGGAAGGCGGTCACGCCAAGG
>JAGCWB010000003.1 GCA_017962065.1 Bacteroidales bacterium | reverse complement strand
TATCTCCAGCGGCTTCTGGGCGCAGGATGTCAGGGCTAGGAGGATAATAGATATAATAGCTAGTCTTTTCATAATCAATAACCTTCGTTTTGCCCAAGATTAGGGTTGCTTGCGCGTTTGGCATTAGGAATAGGCAGGAGCTTCATATAATTCTGTCCGGCAGGTTTTGCCCACCAAGGGTCAAGAAACTTGCCGAAACGGATCAGATCCTGACGTACCCATCCCTCAATTGCGAGCTCATGGCTGCGCTCTAGATATAAGTTGTCAATAGTGAGATTGCCGGCACTTATAGGGGTGAGACCGGCCCTTGTACGGATTTGCTGGAATTCCGGCACTGCTGCAGCTTCTGCAGCCCTGTTCTGGCGCACAAGAGCTTCCACGTACATAAGGATAACGTCGGCATAACGGAAGACATGGAAGTCGTTTTCCATACTTGTCTGATCACTTTCAATGAGACCGTCGGTCTGATACTCCCATTTGCCGAGACGTGCGCCCTGAGTGGGTTTTCGGCCTGTATTGCCGTATACCAGGCCTTCCATTGTCTCATCAATGATGTAATCAAACTCATCTATGACTTCTTCTGTCTTGCTGTCCTTTTTCACAACGTGAAGAGGCTGTCCGGCCTTGTCGTACTGCTGGCCGTAAATCCAGGTGGCGGGGCGGCGTTTGTCTCCGGCCTCATATGACGCCAAGAAATCCGGCTGACCCACAAACCCGTCCCAGAGTGAGCTGTTTATATTGTATGTGGGGCCGAGATATCCGTCCAGGGTAAGAACAAAGAGGATAAATGAGTTATGGTCGCTCTCTGTATAGACAGTGCTGTACGGAATTGCAAAGATGGCCTCAGGAGATCCTTCGTTGTGGACGGCAAAACTGTCCTCGTATTTTGGGCATAGACTGTACTGATGAGAGTCCATAACGGCCTTACAGGCTACTTCGGCATCGGCCCATCTTTCCTTTCCGGTCCATTCCTTTGAGTTAAGGTACAGCTTGGCGAGCAGGGTGTTTGCCATACCCTGTGTGCATCGGCCATAATAGATGGGGGTGTTTTCGTCGGCAAGGGCGTCACGGTAAGTGAGTATCTCGCTTTCTATGAAATCAAATACGTATGCACGGCTCTTCTGTTCAGGATATCCTTTATCTTCCTTTGAGATGGAGAAAGGAACGTCTCCCCAGCAGTCTATGGCCAGGAAATAGTAGAAGGCCCTGATAAGATGCATTTCTGCAATCACTCGGTCCTTGCCGTCAAAGGTTCCGCTCCGACTCTCAATCTCGTAGAGGATGTCATTACAGGCGGCGATACCGTTGAAGCAGTATTCCCATGAGCGCTCGATAAGTTCATTATTATTGAGTACATCGTGGGTCTGGAGCTGTGCATAACGGGCTTGTTTCCACTCGCCTGCAGTGTTCATGGGAACCGTTACCTCGTTCCCAAGCTGCAGGTTCATGGTCCACATACTCTGCTCTGACCCCCATGCCTGAAGCGTGGTGTAGGCGCGTGCCGAGTAGATGGACAGGAGATTCTCGTTCGCAAAGAAGGCGTCCTTGCTGATGGAAGAATAGACCTCTTCTTCCAGGTTGGTGCAGGAGAATGTCAATCCTGCGGCCAGTATGAATAATGCCAGTTTTTTCATAATCCTAGAAATTGAGATTGACGCCAAGTGTGAAACTTCTTGTGCGGGGATAATAACTTGTGCCTTCAATACCCGGTGACAAGCCACTGAGGCTAACTTCCGGGTCTACGCCTTTGTAGCCGGTGATGCAAAGGAGATTCTGTCCTGAGAAGTATACGCGCGCGCCCTTGATATAAGGGTTCTTGAAAACAAAGTCATATGAGAGAGAGATGTTGTCCAGCTTCAGATATGTTGCATCTTCCACATATTTTGAGGAGTGGATGGGGTTGCCTGTGAAGTCTGTATAGTCCAGCCAGGAATTAATGATATTCCTAAGGCCGATACGGGTAACATTCTCATAGCAGGCCCTGTAAGTGTTGTAAACCTTTCCGCCGATTGCGGCCCTAAGGGTTGCGCTGAGGCTCCAGTTCCCGTATCTGAGGGTGTTGCTCCAGCCAATGTTAAGATACGGATAAGCGGTCCCCAGGTTGCTCCAGTAATCTTCGGCCACCTTGCCGGCGATACTGCCCACGAAGTCATCAGTTCCGTCCTGCCATACGCCTTTCCATACTGGACCGTAGAAAGTGCCCAGACTTTGGCCTTCAATAAGGCGCTGGGTGTATGCATTGATGGGGTCTCCGATATGTCCCATCTTATATTCCCCGTCCTTGAATTCCTCATTGGTGAGTTTGTCAAGGGTGTTCTTGTTGCTGGACAGGGTGAGAGTTGTGTTCCAGCTGAAGTCTCCAACCTTGACAGGAATGGCGTTAATGGTGAATTCAATGCCCATGTTCTTGATTGCTCCAACGTTGGTGAACAGCCACTCGTAGTCGTACGGGGGCACAGGCACCTGATATGTGTAAAGCAAATCAGTAGTGTGACGATAATACAGGTCCAGGGTGCCGCCGAGCCTTCCCTTCAGGAAAGAGAAATCAACGCCGGCGTTGACCTCTGACTTGCGTTCCCATCGGAGGTCTGGATTGGCGTTACTGGCGGGGGCGTAGCTGCTTCCCCATTGGCCATTGTGATAGTAGTGGCCCTTGGCCGTCATCAGGAGCAAGGACTTGTAGTTTGAGAAATCCTGGTTTCCGGTAACACCATAGCCGGCGCGGACCTTGAGCTCGTCCAGCCAGGAGACGTCCTTAAGCCATTCTTCCTGACTGAGGCGCCAGCCAACGCTGACGGCTGGGAAGAGTGCCCATTTATTGTTGGCACCAAACCTTGAAGATCCGTCAAGACGAAGTGAAACTGAAGCCAGGTAGCGTTCTGACCAGTTGTACATTACACGCCCGAAGAAGGCAATGTACTTGCTGGCTTCCTTATGGGAGTCTATCCAGGCCATGCCTTCCTTGAGCGCGCTGCCGGCACCTATGTTGTTGGTCTTATATAGGTCTGAGTCGAACCCGGTGTTTTCAAGTGCGGAGTCCTGGTTCATGTTCCGCTGATAAGTATAACCGGTTATTGCCTGAATGGAATGAAGACCGAACATTCTGGAATACTGCAGTGTGCTTTCCCACTGGAGATTGGTTGATGTGGCGTTGGAGATATAGGCCTTTCCGTCTTTGCCGATAAGGCTGGGATAGTACTTGGTGCTGTATTCCCGGCTTTCATACCTTTCCGTTTGCCAACTTATGAAATTGTCCCATTTGAGACCTTCCAGAGGGAGAATGTTCAGTGTAGCCCTGAACGTGGCGCCAATGTTGTCCACGTTTGTCTCGTTATCCCTTTCATTGAGCATTGCCACAGGATTCAGATAATCCATTGCGCCGTCTATGCGGAAATAACCGCCGGAAAGGGTGTTGTTCTTGTCATAGATGGGCTCTGTGGGATTGTGTACAAACGCCTGACGGAAGATGTCGTAGTTTGCCGCCGAGTATTGCCTGTGTACGTAATTGAGGTTGTAATCCAGGGTAAGCCATCCCTCCAGAGCTTCCTGATGGATGTTGCTCTTTATGAGGTATTTGCTTACGTCGTTCTTTTTCAGAAGGCCCTGGTTCTGCTCAATGTTGGCGACGGTGCGGTGGCTGAACTGGTCACTGCCTCCGGATACTGCAAGGCTGTGTTTATGGCTCACAGGTGTGCGTGTAACCTCCTTGAACCAGTCTGTATCGTCTCCATAGAGGGAGGCAACATTTCCGGGAGAGTATTGGTTGATTACATCTGCAAACTGTGAGGCCGTGAGAGGAGTTGCACGTGTGGCAACGGTTTGGACGCTTACCTGGCCGTCATATTCAACGCTAGTATGGCCGGACTTTGCCCTTTTTGTGGTAATTATGATAACGCCGTTGGAACCGCGCGTGCCGTAGATTGCCGCGGCCGATCCGTCCTTGAGGACGTCTATTGTCTCAACTTCCTGGAAATTTATGCTGCGGATATCCGCATCTGCCACGCCATCTATGATAATCAAAGGTCCTTGCCCGGCATCCAGCGTGCCCGTTCCGCGAAGAAGCAGTTCAAAGGACGCATTAGGGTCTCCGCCGTCCGGATTGGTAACCGTGAGTCCTGCCACTTTACCTTGCAGCATCCCGGCTGCTGAAGTGAATGATCCTTTGTCAAAATCATCACTTTTAAGGCTTACGACCGATCCGGTGATTTCCTTCTTGGTGGTTTTACCATAGCCGATGGCTACGGACTCGTTGAGCATGGTGGCTTCTGACGGGACCATCTGGATGTCCTGCTTCGCTCCGGATACCGTGAATGTGAAGTCATCGTATCCAAGGAAGGAAACAGTGACTTCCGCCCCGTTTTTGACAGACAGTGAATACTGCCCGTCAAGATCCGTGACGGCATAGTTGCTCCCAGCCACGACCGTTGCTCCGGCAAG
>JAGCWB010000114.1 GCA_017962065.1 Bacteroidales bacterium | reverse complement strand
GATCATCAAAAACGCGAAAATCTTCACGGCGGACAAGGATAAGCCTCTGGCCTCCGCGCTTGCTGTAAAGGACGGCAAATTCGTCTATGTGGGCGATGAAGCAGGCCTGGCCGGTTATGAAGGCGAGGTCACGGATCTTGGCGGGAAGTTCATCCTTCCCGGCCTCATAGACAGCCACGTACACGTAACCACCGGCGTCGGATTCGAGTATCTGGATTTGGGCGTGCCGGTGATGTGTTCCACAAAAAAGGAATGCCTGGCCTTTATGGCCGACTGGATTCAGAAGAATCCTGGCCTCAAGCGTTACCGGTTTATGATGGAACGCACGTGCCTGGCCGGGGAAGACCTCACGAAGGAGGAACTGGACGCTATCTGCCCGGACGCAGAGATGCTGGTACTGGAGGGCGAAGTGCACAGCAACTGGGTAAACTCCAGGATTCTGGCGGCGCACGGTTTTACCAATGCCACGCCGGACCCTGTACCCGGACTGGCCTATTTCGTGCGTAAAGACGGTCACCTGACCGGCAATTCTTTCGAGACCGCCAGTTGGCCTATGCTCTTCGACGGCATCAACGACCTCACTGACGAGCAGATCAGCACTGCAGTCCTTCGCTGGCTGGACAGTTCTATCAAGTATGGTGTAACCTGTGTCTTCGATGCCGGTTTCCCGGAGCACAACGGGATGAATGAACGCATTTACGAATATCTGCAGGATTTGGACAAGCAGGGAAAACTGCCTGTCTATGTGGATGGTTGCTATGTGCTTACCCAGCCCGCAAAAATGAGGGAGGCTCTGGATGAAGTGAAGCGATTCCGGGAGAAATTCAACACAGGGCACATGAAAGTGCACACGTTGAAAATCTTTATGGACGGCACCCTGAAGATTGAGACTGCAGCAATGGTAACCCCTTACGTGGACACCGGTGTAACGGGAGTCACAGCCTTCAATGCTCAGCAGATGGCTCAGATTATCAAAGAGCTGAACGATGAAGGACTGGACCTTCACGTGCACACCGTGGGTGAGGCTTCGTCCCGCGTTGTACTGGACGGCGTTGAACTGGCCAGGAAGGAACTTGGAGACAAGTACCGTGTAAAGGTTACTTGTGCCCACCTGTGGGTTCAGGACGATGCCGATCTGGACCGTTTTGCAAAACTTGGCGTAACGGCCAATTTCACGCCCTGGTGGCACAGCGGCAACGTAGGCGGCAATCCCATCGAGTACTGGCCCACCTTTATCGGCGAGAAACGCGCCCACAATATGTTCCGCTGCAAAACTATGTGGGACAGCGGCGCCCTGGTAACCTGGTCCAGCGATGAGGTCTTCTACGGCGATTTCAGGAATTGGAGTCCCTATCTTGCAATGGAAATCGGTATGACCCGCTGGATCAACGAGAAAACCCGGTTCGACGAGTACAGCAGAACCGTTGCTCCATTCCCTCCCGCAAGCGAGAGAATGAGCATTGAAGAAATGATCATCGGCTATACCATCAACGGCGCCAAGCAGCTGGGCATTGAGGCCGATAAAGGCTCCATCGAGGCCGGCAAAGACGCCGACTTCCTGGTGTTCGACAAGGACCTGCTCACGGCAGAGCACGAAGGTTTCAGCTACAACAAACCCTCAGAAGTGTATTTCAGCGGGAAGAAAATAAACTGATATGTTTGAATGGAAAAAAGATCAACGGGAAGAGTTTTATAATAAAAAGTCCCATCTGGAGAGCAGGCTGAAGAAGGATATAATAAGAAATGGAGTTGCCTACCTGCCCTGCAAAGTGAGCGGTATTGACGATATCCTCAGTAAATTCAGCACCGATATCATTGCGGCTGTGGACTCTGAATTCACAGATGCGCTATTGAATACAGTAGATTGCATTCCCCAGGAGTATCCTCTGGTACTGGAAATACACGGACCAAAGTTTACCGACAAGGAGAAAAAATTGATTACGGAGACCATCATTTCGGACGCCGATTATATGCTGGGGAAAACTGAGGCGGAATACAGACATCACAGAAAAGTGTTTTGGTGGATGGTCGTCGGAACCGTGGGGTCGGGCATATTGCTTGGCGCCATCAAACATTTTGTTGATGAAGTGCCCCTTGAATTTTTCTATGTTCTGTTCTGGCTCTTTGCCGATGCCCTGGTCCGATATCTTTTCATAGAACACGGGGATTACAAAAACGATAAGATCCGCTCCGGCAGGATTGCAAGTATGAAAGTGGAGTTTGTGGAGGAACCCGATAAGTAATTATGGCAGCAGCGGCATACAAGCTCCCGGAGAGTTATTCCTTCAAATCCATTTGGAGGATAACTCTCCCTATTCTGGTAGCCCTTGTAATGGAGGAACTACTGGGAATGACAGATACGGCCTTCCTAGGCCGCGTAGGCGAGATTGAACTGGGTGCATCGGCCATCGCCGGCGTATATTTCACCATTCTGTATATGCTTGGCTTTGGTTTCTCCATCGGAGTCCAGATTATCATCGGCCGACGAAACGGTGAGGCTTCAGAGAGCGGAACGGGATTTGGCGCCATAGGACGAGTTTTCTGGCAGGGCGTCTGGTTCCTTACGGCCCTGGCAGTTATTACGATGGTGCTTTCATACTTCCTGTCCCCTCCCCTTCTTCGGGGAATATTGAAGTCGGAGTACATATTCAAGGCTTCCATAGTCTATGTAAACTGGAGAATTCCGGGACTGCTGTTTGCCTTTATGACAGCGCTGTTCCGCGCTTTCTACGTAGGGATATGTGAGACCAAGAGCCTCACCTGGAATTCCGTAGTGCTGGTGGGCAGTAACATCTTTTTGGACTGGGTGCTCATCTTCGGTCATTTTGGCTTACCGGCGATGGGTATCAAGGGAGCCGCATTGGCGTCCACCATCTCGGAAGGCATTTCGCTGCTCTACTTCGTGGTATGGGCCTTCTTTACGGCCGATAAGAAATACGGCCTGCAGAAAGCTGTAAGGCCGATTTGGGAAGAACTCAAGCAGCTGTTCTCCACCGCCTCCTGGGTAATGCTGGAGTATGTGCTGAATGTCTCTGTGTGGCTGCTTTTCTTCCTGTTCATCGAACATTTAGGCGAGGAGCAGCTTGCCATAGCCAATATCGTGAGGAGCATATCCGAAGTGCCGTTCGTCTTCTCGGCGGCCTTTGCCTCAACGGCGGCCACGCTGGTGAGCAATATCATCGGCGAAGGCCATCCCGACGGCGTAGTCCCGATTATCCGGAGGGTAATTATGCTCTGTACCGTAACCATGTTGCCGCTGCTGGCGGTTTTCGCCATTTTCCCGCACCAGATTATCGGCCTGTTCACCGATATTCCTTCTCTGATCCAGGGCGCTGTTCCCACCCTGTGGGTGATGTGCGCGGCCATGCTGCTTACTTTGCCCTGGAATGTATATCTGCAATCGGTCGCAGGAACGGGAAACACCCGTGTGTGTCTGCGCTTCGATGCGGTGGCTCTGGGCATCTATGCCGTGTACTGCACCATAATCATCGGCATCCTCCATTCCGACATAGCCCTGTGCTGGACTGCCGATGGCGTATATGCACTGTGCATCTGGATCCAGTGCGTGGTGTACATCCACAGAAAAAAGTGGAGCAACAAGACAATTTAATATTTTATGCATATACTACAGAAAATACTTGCGATAACTGGTTGCCTGGTTCTGGCTTCATGCTCGCAGCAAAGCGAGATGGCGTCGGAACTCACAAGCGAGCAGGATCTGGCCGGCCTGCGTGTTGCAACCGTAAGCGGAAGCATCTATGACCTGAAGCTTTCCCAAAGAGACGACATCGACCTTAAGCTCTTCACCTTCGAGGCCGACGCCCTTCAGGCCCTGCTCACCGACAAGGCCGATGTTATGGTTCACGACGAGATCTTCCTGAACCGCAATTTCCGTAACGAGTACGGAGTGAAGATTGCCTTTAAAGGAGAGGACCGCTTCCCCACCGCCCTAATGTTCCGGAAAGACAACTTATCCCTTGCCGGCGCCCTGAACAACCTTCAGAAGAGGATGGCCCAGGACGGGAGTCTGGACAGCCTTAAGGCCTTCTGGCTGGGTGAGAATTATCTGGACGTGGACAAGTACACACATATTCCGGAAGAGACGGAAGGTGAACCTCTGAGGGTAGCCTGCCTCACCAATATGGCCCCCATATCATTCATGGTAGAAGGTGAATGGTACGGCATGGAAACCGACCTTGCCCGCGAACTGGCCCGATATCTTCATCGGCCTGTAGAGTTCCATCTGTACGATTTCAGTTCGGCCATAATGTCACTCAGGAACGATATGGTCGACATTGTTTCGGGATGCATCTTCATTACCGAGGAACGTAAGCAGGAATATCTCTTTGCCGATCCTTACCATTCTTATTGTCCGGCATATTTTGTTTTGGACAGCGAAGCAAAAAAGGCAAACGGCACATTATGGGACAGGATTTGGAGAAGCCTGGAGAAAAACCTGGTTAAGGAAAGCCGATGGAAGTACCTCACTTCCGGCCTGTTGACAACCATTATTATTACTATCCTGTCCATTCTGCTTGGTTCCGTACTTGGCATAGGCCTGTGCGCAATGACAAGAAGCCGCAGGAAATGGCTGCAAAAAGTTGCCGGTGTATATAACTGGTTCATGGCCGGCATCCCCATGCTGGTGCTGCTTCTCATCCTGTTTTATGTGGTTCTTGCAAAAAGCGGCCTCAGCCCCATTGCAGTAGCCGTTGTAGCATTTGCCCTTAACTTTGCCTCCGGCGCAAGCGATGTATACGGCACCTCCCTGGATGCCGTCCCCTACGGACAAACCGAGGCCGGGCTGGCATTGGGATTCACCAAGTTGCAAACCTTTATGCATATAGTTCTGCCACAGGCCGTAAAGCACGGACTACCCCTGTATCAGGGTCAGTGCATATCGTTGCTTAAAGGAACCTCAATTGTAGGCTACATCGCCATCCAGGACCTTACAAGGGCCGGCGACATCATCCGCTCACGCACCTTCGACGCCATTGTTCCCCTTCTGCTGGTAACCGTTCTTTATTTCCTGCTGGTATGGCTCCTTGGCACCCTTATCAAACTCTTAACCCCTAAAAAGAGCGTACTATGATTACCGTAAACCATCTAAGCAAGACCTACCATAACCCGGACGGAAGATCCCTTACGGTACTCAAGGACATCAACTGCACAATTGAGAAAGGCGAGGTAATAAGCATAATCGGCCCGTCCGGCACAGGCAAGAGCACCCTTCTGCGTGCTTTTAACCTGCTGGACCCTCCCACAGGCGGTGAAATCCTCTTTGACGGGGAAAATATCCTGGCCAAAGGATATCCGGTGCACAAGCTTCGCCAGAAAATGGGCATGGTGTTCCAGAGTTTCAATCTGTTCGAGCACATGACCGTTCTGGAGAACGTGATGTACGCGCCGGTTAAAATATTACAAAAGAGCAAGGAAGAGGCACAGGAGGAGGCAATTACCCTGCTACGCAAAGTTGGTCTGGCCGAGAAAGCCGATGTTTATCCTTCCAGCCTTTCCGGCGGCCAGAAGCAGCGTGTGGCAATTGCCCGCTGCCTGGCCATGAGACCTCAGGTAATTCTGTTTGACGAGCCCACATCGGCCCTGGACCCCACCATGGTGGGAGAAGTGCTTAGCGTAATGCGCCAGCTGGCCGCCGAAGGAATGACCATGCTTATAGTCACCCACGAGATGAAGTTCGCCCGCGACGTGAGCACCCGTATCTTCTTCATGTACGACGGTTACATCCACGAGGACGGCACTCCGGACCAGATATTCAACCATCCCAAACACAGCGCCACCAAATCTTTTGTGCAACGCATACGCAAAGAAGTGTTCGAGGTTGACGGCAAGGACTTCGACTTCCTTGACATGGAAACGCGCATCAACCGCTTCTGTCTCAAATACAATATCGCCGGCAGGATGGAGAAGGCAATAGAACTGTGCCGCCTGGTTGTACCTGTTTATACTGAAACCGGCGACCAGCTTACAGTGCGCATCACTTACAGCGAACTCTCAGGCGAGACGGCGCTGGATTTCATGCGGGAGGGCGACAATCAGGCTCCTTCGTCAATCAAGGACCATGAGTTTCGCGGAAAACTGCTTTCCCTTTGCAAAAACATAATAGAGGAACCCACCACAAGGGGTTTCCGCGTCAAACTGCTGCTATAAAGTTATGAGCGTTTACAGGGAAATATCGGCCTCAGAGTATCAGGATCTGGAGAGCAGAATCCTGTACGAGGATAATCATATCATTATCTTCAACAAGCGGAGCGGAGAGATTGTGCAGGGAGACAAGACCGGGGACGAGCCTCTTTCAGAGACTCTCAAGGCCTTCATCGCACAGCGGGACGGCAAACCGGGGCAGGTATTCATGGGCGTGCCTCACAGGCTTGACAGGCCGGTAAGCGGCGTTTGTATCTTTGCCAAAACGTCCAAAGCCTTGGAACGCCTGAATGAAATGTTAAGGAAAGGAGAAATCCACAAGACCTACTGGGCCCTCACGGCAAACAAGCCGCCAAAGGACAGTGATACGCTTACGGATTATCTGACCCGCAACGAACAGCAGAACAAGTCTTATGTGAGCAAAAACGGCAAGGAAGCCCGCCTGAAATACACCCTTATCCGGACAACCGACCATTACTACCTTCTGGAAATAGAACTTTACACAGGCCGTCACCATCAGATTCGCTGCCAGCTTGCACACATGGGCTGTCCAATCAAAGGAGACCTCAAGTACGGAGCAAAACGATCAAACCCGGACGGCGGAATAAGCCTTCTGGCCCGCCATATACAGTTCATCCACCCCGTCAAAAAGACCGGAGTGGATGTAACTGCTCCAGTTCCCAAGGACTGGAAAGGAGTACAAGGTTAACGCGCCCCTGCGGAGATTTAATCTGATTTCATACTCTTTAGGTATTTGCGCCTGACACGGGAACACCAGTGGCTGGGCGGTTCTCCCATTACGCTTTTGAAGCTTTGGAAGAACGACGTCACGGAGTTGAACCCCGACAGTTCGGACAAATCGGTAATCCTAAGGCTCATGTTGTTACGGAAAAGTTCCATGGCGTACATTACACGGTAATAGTTCACGTACTGCCTGAAATTTTTCCCGGAAAACCGGTTTATCGTCTTGCTCAAATACCCCTTGTTGGTATAAACGGCATTTGCCAGGTCCTGAAGCGAAAAATCTTTCACCAGGAATGGCCTTCGTTCCGTCATGTACCTACAGCACCTGTCATACAGCAGTTGATCGATTGCCGTCACTTCGGAGGATGCGGGCTTGGAACCGCCCGCCTGTTGCCCTGAGTTATTCTCAAGGAAAGCCTTAAGCTGGACATTTTTGCGATGCAGGTGCACCAGCAGGAATATAACCGCTGCCAGAACCAGAATGCACAAAAAGCCCAGGAAAAATGTAAGCAGGTCCATGGGTTTTTATGAAAGCGGTCCGTCAGGGGCGCGTTTTCCTATTTCAAAGATCTTTATTTCTTGATGGTGTCAAAGCCTTTTCCGTACACACCGTTAACCGAACTTACGGAAAGGAATGCCTTTGAATCTATCTGCTTTATATACCTTAGCATAAGGTTAAGGTCCGTCTTTCTGGTAAGCACCATAAGCACTTTGGTGTCCTGCTTAGTGTACCATCCCTTGCCGTCCAGCACCGTAACGCCGCGTTTCATGTCCTTTGTAATGACATCGGCAATCTTTTCATATTCCTTGGAAAGGATAAACAGCTGCACGCTTTGCTGGGAACCGGAAATGTACATATCCAGCACATAACTGTTCACCGTAACAAGGAGAAGGCCATAAAGGATGGTGGTGATCTTCTCCGCAAGCGGCATCTTGAAAGTGATGGGATTACCCAGGGCGTCAAGAACCGGAAGGCCTGTAACGGGATCCAGCTGGTTCACATAAGAAGGAATAAGTATGGACGAGCCGATAATAATGAAATCCAGAAAAAGAATAACCTTTCCAGGCGACACATTATGGTACTTTGTATATATGAGGGCAATGATGTCCGTGCCACCGGTTGAACCTCCGTTGGATATGCTCATGCCGATGCCGATACCGGCCATGGTGCCGCCCATAAGCACGCTCAAGAGCTTACCGTTATCAATGGCCAGGGTCTTGATAATGCTGGCCGGAATAAGGTCCGGAAGGAAGCGCAGGGCCACGGAAGCCAGGATAATGGCATAAATGGTCTTGGCACCAAAACCCATACCCAGTATGATAATTGCGCAGGCAACCAGTATTGCGTTAAGCGCAAAATAGCTGTAACCCATTTGGATACGGCCGCCGGTGGCGTACTGGATCATGGACGATATACCGGATACGCCGCCGCCAATAAGGTTATTGGGTATGAGGAACAAGGCCCATGCGGTAACGTAAATCAGAATTCCGAGCGTTACCAGAACCCATTCCTTGATTGTGATAAAGGTGGACTTTTTGAGTAGTGTTTCGGGCATAATTATTTCTTCTTCTTTTTCTTGTTAAGTCCTGTTTTCATCTCGTCGAAACCTTCGCCGAACACATTGTTTGCAGGGACAACGGTCACAAAGGCCCTGGGGTCAATCTCCTTGACCACCTTCACAAGCTGCGGAAGTTCGTTTTTGCGAAGCATCACCATCAGCACAAGCCTGTCGGCCTGAGTGTACCAGCCTATGGCCTTCAAGGCCGTCACTCCCCTCTCCATGTCCTTGTTGATGTAGTCCCCTATCTCGTTTATCTTGTCGGAGAAGATATGAATCTGCACCGAAGACTCGCGGCCAAGCATGATAAGGTCCAGCACATAAGCACAAACGCCCATGGTAATGTAACCATAAACCACGTTGGTGAAATTGTGTCCAGGTACGAATATAAGGAGTGTAATTACCACAAAGTCGGCATAAACATAGAACCGGCCGATGGAAATGGGCCAGAACTTATTCACGATGAGGGCAAGGATATCAGTACCTCCGGTTGAGCCGCCACGCATTATGATAAGGGCAAGGCCCACGGCCTCAAGAAGACCGCCGATGATGGGAACCAGAATACCGTCCCCAACATACAGCGCCTCCCCTTCCACCGACCACAGCCAGCGCATGCTCTCATTGCCAAGCAGGCGGAACAGGGCCGATGACAGCACTATGGCATATATAGTCCTGATTCCAAATGACTTACCAAGTATTATCCAGGCTAGTATAAGGAGCAGAACGTTTATGCCAAAGTACCAGATATCCACAGGAATACCGGTAACCATGCCCAAAAGGGCCGATGCACCGGTAAGTCCGCCGTCAATCATGTTGTTGGGAAGCAGGAAGCTCTGCAATGCCATAACGAACAGGATAACTCCGATCGTAATGACAATGTAGTCGAATATGCCAATAAGGATCTTTTTCTTCTTATCCATACCTTACTTCTTAAGAACCACGTTCACAATTCGTCCGGGAACCACGATAACCTTTGCTATTTGCATGTCGCCAACATACTGCGGGGTCTTTTCGTGTCCGCGCACAATTGCCTCAATTGCAGCGGGAGCCTCACTTGCGGGAACATCCAGGAAAAAGCGGGTCTTTCCGTTGAAGGAAACGGGATATTTCACCATATTCTCGGCCGCAAGTTCCTCTTTGTACTCCGGGAACTGAGCATAAACCACTGAATCCTCGTGTCCCAGCTGATGCCAAAGTTCCTCCGTAATATGAGGAGCGAACGGGCTCAGAAGCACGGTGAGAGGCTCAAGGATTGCACGCTTGGAACAGCCTCCCAGCTCGTTCAAGGCAATCATGAACGCCGAAATGGTGGTGTTATAAGAGAAGTGCTCAATGTCCTCCTGCTCCTTGCCGATCAGCTTGTGCAGGGCCTTGAGTTCGTCCTTTGTGGG
>JAGCWB010000113.1 GCA_017962065.1 Bacteroidales bacterium | reverse complement strand
TGAAATTCATAATAGATGACGAGCTTGGCAAGAACAGGTCCACCAGCGTTAAACTGCTGGTTCCTTAACGGACCTCGCCTGCCACAAAAAGATTCACAAGCGGCCTTAGGGGAGAGTTGGTGGTAAGAGTTACCATTATCACGTTTTCTCCCTTTTCAAGTTGGGAAGTATCCAGCCAGAAACGGATGCTTCCCTTTTCTTTTGGCCCTACGTTGGAAAGAGCTTCGTAAAGGGTGAGGCAGGGGAGTTCAGAGTCGGCGCTGTAAATCTTGAGGGCCGATTTGCCCCTGTTGGCAAAACTGAAGCAGGCTTCCACGCCGGCGCCCTGCTCCACGGAGCCAAAGTTGAAGGTGCTGTTGTCGAAGTAGGGAAGGGCGGCATTGCTTCGCTGGTATTCCGTCCAGTTGGAGAAGTTTTCCTGGGTCCAGGTCTCCACCTCAATGGGTTCATCGGCCGTTTTCCCGTTAATTACGGGATATATGGGATATATATTCCTACCGTACTTTTCCTTGTTGGCGGTGACTGTGAAGGTTACTGTTGCCGTTTCTCCCGCAGGGATGGGATTGGGCTTCACATTGGCTTTAAGTTCCTGAGGCTGGCCGATAAATGCCAGTTGCAGGGGCTTGGAGCCAAGGTTTGCTACGGTAATGTTTTCGCTGACGCTTTGGCCCTGTTTTAGGTTGCCGGTTCTGACACTGCGGCTTTTAAGGCCAAGAACCCCGAGCTTGTGCTCTCCGTAGAGCTGGCTCAGGGTCTTTTTCTTTTCGTGCACTACTCCGCGAAGCCTTAGGATGGTGGGGCGGGTTTCTCCGGAGATATATACCGTAAGCGTTTTGTCAAAAGGCATTGGCCCGTCCTCGTTTTTGTATGTGGCCGATACGATGCCGGTTTTGCCGGGCTTAATGGGCTCCCTGGTCCATTTTACATCCGTACAGCCGCAGGTGGATACAACCTCGAATATGGCAATTGCCTCCGGCCCGTTGTTTGTTACAGTGAATGTGCAGGTTAAGGGACCGTCCGTAACGGAGACGTCTCCGAAGTCGTGAACGGTCTTGTCCCAAGAGATGCCGCTGCCGCTTAAAAGCGCCAGGGCGGCTATAATGGATATAAAGAATGTTTTCATTGCTACAAAAATAACCACAGTTCTTCATAAAATCAAATATAATGCCTATCTTCGCGTCTTAGAAAACAACACAACAATAATAACAAACTTACTATGGCAAGAAAAATCAACCCTGACCTTTGTGTCTCCTGCGGCTCCTGCGCCGACGTTTGCCCTGTGGGCGCCATCACCGCCGGTGATGCAGCATACCAGATCAATGCCGACGAGTGCATCGACTGCGGCGCCTGCGAAGGCACCTGCCCTAACGAAGCGATCAGCGAGGCCTAAGCCTCTCGCTTCCCGCTTCGGAAGAATTTAGCCACGTCCTTTTTCAGGGCGTGGCTTTTTACTGCAGGAGGTGTCCCATTTTTAGGGACACCTCCGTCAAAATCGGCCTTTTTGGCGGGTAGTGTCCCAATTTCCGGGACACCACCTGCACTCTATTCAGCCTCTGCAGTCGTTGCAGGCTTCATTACCAGTTCTACGAAGTTGTTCTGGGCGAGGAGGTTGATAACGGCTGCCTGGATTACTTCGGGGGTAAGGCTGTTAACGGCCTCTTCGTAGGCGGTGTCGCGGTCTACTCCGTACAGGTAGTAGATCTCGATGCCGTCTTTCCACCAGTTGTTGCGCTGACGGTTCTCGGGAATGTTCTTCTGGAGATTCAGCTTGGCCATGTTGGCTTCTTCGGCGGTGGGACCGTCTTCGGCAAGGGTCCTGATACCTTCGATGGCAAGTTCACGGAGCTTGTCGCAAAGGGCAGGTTTGCAGTCGAAGTAAACCTGGAGCATGGCTCTCTCCTTGGGACGGCGGGTGGCACGTGAAGCGGTGCTGGCGCCATAGGTGCCGCCTTCTTCCTCACGCAGGCTGTTTACATAGCGCATGTCAAGGATGTAGGAAACGGCCTCGAGGGCTGCATCGTTCTGATAAGTGAAAGGAATATCGGCGCTGTAAACCTGGAGCACGGTGCTCTTGGGGGTCTGCATGTCAACGTTGAACTCGTTTACAACCTTACCTTTAACTATATCCATGTTCTGGTCTATCCATTTAGTGGGCTTCTTGCCCTTCGGGAGGGAACCTACGTACTTCTCTACAAGGGGTTTCAGGGTTTCGGGGTTGATGTCGCCCACGATTACCAGTTTGGCGCCGGCTGCATCGGCAAAGAGCTTGCGGTAGTTCTTTTCCACGGTCTTCAGATTGGCTTTTGCAACTTTTTCGGCCGAGATCATTTCCATGCGGGGGTTGTTGCCGTAGAGGGTGCTGTAAAGCTGGGTCTGGAGCTTGTAGTTGGGCTGGTTCACCAGATTGGGAAGTACGGCCGAGATCTGGTCTACGCCGTTCTGCCACTCTTCGGGATCGAAGCGGGGATCCGTGTACTGCAGATACATGAGCTGCAGGGCAGTTTCAAGGTCCTTTACGGTGCTGCGGCCGCTGATGCCGTGCTCAAGGGGATCGATGAAAGGAGTTACGCTGATGTTCTTACCGGTGAGCATCTTGGCAAGTACGGTGCCGGAGAATTTGGATACACCGGAGTTGCTCTGGAACAGAGAGATGAGGTTCTCGTCAAAGCTTGCAAGGTCCTCGGTGGGGATTAGGCTCTCGCCGCCCTGCTTGGTGAGGGTGACGAGAATCTGGTCTTTCTGGATATCGGTAGGATAAACGACAACCTTTACACCGTTCTTGAGGGTCCATTCGGTAGCACCGTAGATGGTAGGTTTGGCGCTTACTACAGGTGAGCCCTTAAGTTTGGCAGGATCCAGGAGGGCGTCGGGGATATCCTCGCCTTCCGGGGCTGCGATATCGGAAGCGTTAACTTCCTTGATAACATTCAGAAGCTGCTCTGCGGTAGGAGTGGAGATGCCTTCTTTTTCGGGACCGCTGTACAGGATTACCATGTTCTCGTCGCTAAAGAGTCCTGCGGCGGCCTGGCTTACCAGCTGAGCGTTGAGCTGACCGAATACGGCCTCTACAATCTGTTTCTCCATTGCCGGCTCCATAACGGGCTTCTTGTCAAAGAAATTGGCGATGATGGGACGGATGAATTCCGGATTCTGGCGGGTTTCGGCGCGGTTTGCGCGGGTTTCAATCATGGAAAGGTAATCGGCCTTGGCTCTCTTGAATTCGGCGTCGGTGATACCATATTTCTTAAGGCGTACAAGTTCGGTGTAGAAGTCCTTGAGACCGCCGAGGATGTTTTCCTCACGCAGTGAAACTTCGCCCATTACACACTCGATATCTTCGTAAATGAGGTCGTCAATCATGAAGGCGCCACTCAGGTACGGGGACGTGGGCTTGGAGGTGATGTCGTTAAAACGCTCGCGCATTACCATTGCAAGGATGTCCTCTACCAGGTCGGTGCTGAGGCCGATGGCGGTTGCATTTGCAATTTCCGGCATTGCAGCGCTGTGCCAGAGGAGTTCGATGGAAGGAGAAGTGGTTTCAGGGTCTGTGATTACGCCGATACGGGGCTCGCTGTGGTCGGCAATTTCCTGGATGGGCTTGGCAAGCGGATTCTCCTTGGCGGGAATGGCGCCGAAGAATTCCTTGATCTTTTCTTCCGTGCGGGCGACATCTACGTCACCTACGACGATCACGGCCTGATTTCCGGGATGATACCATGTGTGGTAGAATTCTACGAGGCTTTCCGGCTTGAAGGTCTCAAGATGCTCCTGTGTGCCGATAAGGGTGCACTGGGCCTGCTTGGAATCCGGGCCGAAGTAGTAGGGGAGGCTGCGCTCCATGGTGCGCCAGCCGGCGTTGCGGCGGGTACGGCGCTCTTCGATGATAACGCCGCGCTCGGCATCAATTTCCTTGGGCTCGTTAAGTACATAGTGGGAATAGTCCCTGAGAATCATCAGGCAGCTATCCACCACGCTCTCGCGCTCTACGGGAATGTTGTTGAGCATGTACTGGGTTTCCTCAAAACCGGTGGAAGCGTTGATAT
>JAGCWB010000112.1 GCA_017962065.1 Bacteroidales bacterium | reverse complement strand
TGAAAATCAGCGACTTTCTAGGCGGTGCGGACGAGGCTCGAACTCGCGACCCCCGGCGTGACAGGCCGGTATTCTAAACCGACTGAACTACCGCACCAAGTTTTCAGTGAACTTCCCTTTCGGGATTGCAAAGGTACAAACAAATTTTGAATCTGCAAGGGCTTTTCAGAATTTTTTTGAAAAATTGTGTGATAGCGGAAAAAAGAGTATTTTTGTAATCTATATGGAGCAGAACTGGTACGCAATAAAAGTGTTTTTCAACAAGGTCTTCGAGATGGAAGTCCTTTTGGATAACATGGACCTGGAGACGTACATCCCCACGGAAAAAGTTTTGCTAAAGGGTCCTGCGCACATCGCTGCCAGGAAAAAGCTTGCCGATATATCGGCCCCAAGGGACAGCCGGTTCATTGAGGAAGGGCCCAAAATCTTTCAGAGAAAGCCGCTGGTGACTTCGCTCATCTTTGTAAAGGCCGATGATAAAACCATAAAATCGTTGTCGGACGACCTTCACTGGCACAGGCTGCAGTATCAAGGCTTCGTTTACAACAAGGCCGATACCAAAGAGCCGTCCGCCATACCAGCGTCCCAGATGGAGGCTTTCCGCCTGGTGGCAGATTCCGGCGCAAGTGGCCTGGAATTCTTTGCCGATGACGACATAACCCGCTTCAAGCAGGGCAGCAAGGTCCGTGTGAAGGAAGGACCGCTTAAAGGGGCCGAGGGCTATATCAAGCGCATCAAGAAAGACCGCCGCCTGCTGGTCAGCATAGAAGGCGTAATAGCCGTTGCAACTTCGTTTATTCCGCCGGAGAATCTGGAAATAGTATCGTAGCATGCCCTCCGAAGGAAATATCATAATAAGGAAAGCCAGGGTTAACAACCTGAAAGACATCACGGTAGAGATTCCCCGTAACCGTCTGGTGGTTGTGACCGGCGTTTCGGGCAGTGGCAAAAGCTCCCTTGCCTTCGACACCCTTTTTGCCGAAGGCCAGCGCCGATTTGCAGAGAGCCTATCTTCATACGCCCGCCAATTCCTTGGCCGAATGGTAAAGCCGGATGTGGACGTAATCGAAGGCATTCCTCCGGCAATAGCCATTGAGCAGAAGGTGAATATCCGCAACCCCCGCTCCACCGTTGCCACCACCACGGAAATATATGATTATCTGCGCATTCTGTATGCACGTATCGGCCGGACTTATTCGCCCGTAAGCGGGGAAGAGGTAAAAGCGCAAGGCGTGGCCGATGTTATGGCATATCTGGCCGATGGCGCCCCTCACGCGGTTTATATCCTTGCCGAAACCGGCTGGCAGGCCCGCCAGGACAAAGTCGAATACCTGCTTTCACTGAAAGAAGAAGGCTACAGCCGCATGTTCAACCCTGAAGACGGCAGCATCCTAAGTATAGAACAGGTGCTTCAGATGAACGGGGACTATCCCGCAAACCTGCTTCTGCTTGTAGACCGCGTAAAGGTTTCCGGCCCTCTGGACGATGACCTCCGCACCCGCCTGCATTCTTCCCTGCAAGCCGCCTTTGACATGGGCGGTGGGGACATGTACCTGTGGGAAAGGCCGGAAGAAGGTGCATTTCCCGGAGCGAATAATAAGGCCGATGCTCCGGGAAATGCACCTTCCTCCGGCCTCACGCATTTCTGCTCGCGGTTTGAGCGGGACGGGATTGTGTTCCGGAGGCCGGATGAGTATCTGTTCAGTTTTAACAGCCCGCTGGGGGCTTGCCCGGTTTGCGGCGGACTGGGAAAGATAGTGGGAATAAGTGAGGATCTGGTGGTGCCGGACAAGACCAAGAGCATATACGACGGCGCCATAGCCTGCTGGAGGGGAGATAAGATGGGCTGGTTCAGGGATCAGCTCATAAAGAATGCCGAGGAACTTGGCATTCCCATTTTCGAGCCCTACTGCAAGCTCACGGACGAGCAAAAGCACATTATATGGACCCACAGGGGCGATTACGAGGACCCCGACGCCTTCTGCGGCCTGGATCAGTTCTTCGAGTGGGTGGAGAGCAACCGCTACAAGATTCAGTACAAGTACATGCTAAGCCGATACAGCGGCCGCACCACCTGCCACGCCTGTGGCGGCAGCCGCCTGAGGAAGGAAGCGCTGTACGTAAGGGTAGCCGGCAAGACCATCCACGAGCTTATGTCAATGACAGTGGATCAACTGTTGGCTTGGTTTAAGGAAGTATCTCTAACAGAGCACGAAACGGAAATCGCAGGGAAGGTAATAGAAGAAATAATCTACCGCCTTCAGTGCATCCAGGATGTGGGTTTGGGGTACCTGACGCTTAGCAGCACCATGAACACGCTTTCTGGCGGCGAGAGCCAGAGGGTGAATCTGGTAACGGCCCTTGGAAGCTCGCTGGTGGGCTCCATGTACATCCTTGACGAGCCTTCAATCGGCCTGCATCCAAGGGATACGGACCGGCTCATAAGCGTGCTTAAACGCCTGAGGGACATAGGGAATACCGTCGTGGTGGTGGAGCATGATCCGGAGATCATCAGGGCGGCCGATTACCTGATTGATCTGGGCCCAGGGGCCGGGGTCAATGGGGGGGAGGTGGTGTTCCGGGGGATGCCCGGTCAAGCAGGGCATGACGTCATGGCCGACTCCGATCGGCCATCTCTTACCCTGCAGTACCTCAACGGCATTCGCAAGCCCTATGCGCGGAGTAAGAACCCTTGGCGGTACTCGATTACCGTGCAGGGGGCTATGCAGAATAATTTGAAGGATATTGATGTGCAGTTTCCGTTGAACGCTTTTACGGTGGTTAGCGGGGTGTCGGGTAGTGGAAAGAGTTCGTTGGTGGGGGATATATTGTATCCGGCTATGCACCGGCGCCTAAACGAGACAGGCGATATTCCAGGCACTTTCAAGGGCCTTGCCGGAGACCTTAGCCGGATAACCCGAGTGGAGTACGTGGACCAGAACCCCATAGGCAAGAGTTCGCGCTCCAACGCCGTTACATATCTGAAAGTTTATGACGACATACGTAAACTCCTGAGTGATCAGCAGTTTGCACGCATCAACGGATTTACTCCTTCATATTTCTCCTTCAACCAGGAAGGCGGGCGATGCCCTGAATGCCAGGGCGACGGATTCGTGAAAATCGGCATGCAGTTCATGGCCGATGTTACCATGGTCTGCGAAAGTTGCGGCGGCAAACGCTTCAAGCCGGAGATCCTGGAGGTTAAGTACCAGGGTATGAACGTGGATGACATCCTGAACATGAGCGTTGAGCAGGCCATAGAGTTCTTCGGCTCTCAAAAGGAGGATGCCGCCAAAACCATTGCTGCAAAACTGCAGCCGCTGGTGGATGTGGGCCTTGGATATATCAAGCTTGGACAGCCTTCCAGCACGCTTTCCGGCGGTGAAAGCCAACGCATAAAACTGGCCTATTTCCTGTCGCTTGCAGGCGGCGGAAGGGAAAAGATAATGTTCATCTTCGACGAGCCAACCACCGGCCTTCACTTTTACGACGTAGAAAAACTCCTCAAGGCATTTGACGTACTTATCGGCAAGGGCCACACGGTAATAGTAGTGGAACACAACCTGGACGTAATTCGCAATGCCGATTGGGTGATAGACCTTGGCCCGGACGCCGGTGACAAGGGTGGCGAGGTTGTTTTCGCCGGCACGCCGGAAGATCTTGCCAAGAAAGGTAACACATTCACAGCCAAGTATTTGCGCGTATGAAAAAGATAGCTGCCATAACCATGGTCCGAAACGACGACTTCTTCCTGCAAAAGTGGGTGGAATACTACGGCCGTGAGCTTGGCGGCAAGGAACACCTGTACATCTTCTTTGACGGTCTGGACCAGGAAATCCCCGCTTTCTGCGAAGGCACCAACGCCATAAAACTGGAAAAAATCGGCACTGACGTAGTGTCCAACGACAAAGGGCGCGTGGCCGTAATGTCGGCCAAAGCTGCCGAACTGTTCTCCAACGGATACGACCTTGTGATAGGCACGGATGCCGATGAATACCTTGTGGCCGATCCAAAACTGGGACTGTCCCTGCAGGCGTTTCTGTCCGGGCAGAACATAAGCAACTGCGTGTCCGCCCTTGGCCTGGATGTGGGCCATAAAGTAGGGGAGGAGACGGCACTGCAATCCGATAAACCCTTCCTGGCCCAGCGCAGTTATGCTCAGCTTGGAACGCGTTACACCAAGTGCTCCGTCATATCAAGGCCCCTGAACTGGGGCAGCGGCTTCCATCGCGTAAAAGGACAGAACTTCCATATTGCCAAGGACTTATATCTGTTCCATTTCGGTTATGCCGATATGGACCGCATCAACGCCCGCTTCGCCGACAAATCGCGCCTTGAGCAGGGCTGGGAGCGGCATCTTCGCAAGCGCTCCCGCACCAGCCGGCTGGTGACTGAGCTCAAAGCCCGTAAATTCGAGCCCTGGACCTGCTTCGCCCGCATTTGCCAAACGCTGATCCGCCCTCCGTACGCCCTTAACAAGCCGGCTATGTTCGGCCTTAAGATAATTGTCCGCATCCCGGAAAGATTCCAAAATATTGTGTAATATGCCGCTTGTTTCCGTCATCGTTCCCATTTATGGCGTCCAGGACTATATAGCTCAGTGCGCCAGATCCCTTATGGCCCAGACCTACAAGGACGTGGAGTTCATCTTTGTGAACGACGGCACAAAAGACCGTTCGATGGAAATCCTGGCAACCGTGCTGGATCCGTCCCGTAACATCAAGATAATCAACAAGGAAAACGGCGGTCTTCCCCGTGCGCGCCTGACGGGCATCAAAGCCGCAACCGGCAAGTACATAATGCACCTTGATTCCGACGACTGGATAGAGCCCAATGCGATAGAGCTGCTGGTAAATAAGGCCGAAGAGACTGGCGCCGACCTTGTGTATTACGACTTCTGGAAAGAGTACAAGACCCGCAGCAAGCTGGATCACGAGCGTAGCTACACCATTGCCGATAAAAAGAAATGGATGCGCCGCCTGTATAACAACGGAGCCTACGGTTATGTATGGTGCAAGTTTGCAAAACGGGAGTTGTACAAGGACATTTATGCCCCCAAGTACAACATGCACGAGGACATCGTTTTCTCTACCCAGCTAATTTATCGTGCCCAATCCATTGTCCAGTTAAGCGTTCCCCTTGTGCATTACATACGCACCAACGGCTCATCGGCCACCCGTATGGGGCGCGCAAAGCGCCGCATCCAGAGCACCAGGAACCTGCTGGACTTCTACGCTAACGGCGGACCGGAAATTGCGGTTGTGCGTAAACAGTTGCTAAACAAGTGCTTCTGGAGGGCCCTGCGCTACGACAGAAGCCTTTTCAAAGAGTATCCCTTCCTGGAATTCTCCCTATGAAAGTCTCGGTCATAGTTCCCGTTTACGGCGTAGAGAAATACATAGAAACCTGCGCCCGCTCCCTTATGGCCCAGACATACAGGGATGTGGAGTTCATCTTTGTGAACGACGGGACAAAGGACCGCTCCATGGAGATTCTCTCCGGCGTAATAGACCCGGAGCGCACGGTAAAGATAATCAACAAAGAGAACGCCGGTCTTCCCCAGGCCCGCCTGACTGGCCTTCAAAACGCCTCAGGGGACTATATCCTCTTTGTAGATTCCGACGACTGGATAGAGCCGGACATGGTTGAGCAGCTGGTCAAAGCCGTAAGCGCATCCAATGCCGATATGGCATACGCCAGAGTAATAAACGAAACTGCAAGAGGCACTTACATAAGCCGCGACCCTTCCATAAACAACTGCCGCCAAGCCGCCAAAGCCATCCTGTACTTCCGCATGCACGGCTACCTTTGCAACAAACTTATCCGCCGCAGCCTCTTTACTCCGGAACTGTTTTATCCCACCATCAGCATGCACGAAGACCTGGTACTCAGCTGCCAGGCTCTCTATTCCGGCGGAAAATGCGTGGAACTTGACAAGCCTCTGTATCACTACAGAAAGACAGACGGGGCGTCATTGTCGCAGATGAAAAAGGCCAAAAGGGATGCCGATTCGGCAAGGAATTTCCTTCAACTGTATGAATTCTGGAAAGGGAAGGACGGTTCTCCAATCAAGGCCGATATACCATATATAATGGTACGCTGCGCCTGGCTGGCTTGGAAAAACGACAGAAGCATATTCAAGGAATACCCTTATTTGGCCGATATGGCGCGCAAAGTTCCGCTAAGCGCAAAGCTTGGCGTCAAATTCCATCGGCAGATTATCCTTAAACTAGTTCTTGGAAGAGTTTAAGCCACTGGGCGGTATTGCGCTCAGGTGAATATTCTTTTGACTTTTCTATACAACGCTTGCGCATAGGGAGAAGGTCTTCCGTGTTGCAAAGGGCCAGAAGTTCCTTGGCAAACAGATCTTCATCGGCATGTGGGACAAGCACTCCGGCGCCGCCTGACAGAACCTCCTTAACGCCGGCCGAGCAGTCGAATGCGATGGGAATAACCCCGTGCGCCTGCCCTTCCATTAACACCAGCGGCCAGCCTTCCGTATGTGAGGTAAGGCATAGTATGCTTGAGCGCTGGTAGAAAGTGCCTGTGTCTGTACGGTTTCCGTAGAAACTGATGCGTTTGAGGCCAAACTTTCCGGCAAGCTTTTCCAGTGCGGGGCGCTCTGGTCCGTCTCCCACGATGTCCAAAGAATAGTCCGGCAGTTGATCCTGCACTTTTGCCCAAATTCTGAAAAGCCTGTCCACCCTTTTGTCGTAGCGGGAAAGCCGGCCGCAGAAAAGTATGCGTTTCTCTTTTTCCATCACAGGCTCTGCAACCGGCTGCTGAGGATTCTCTATGGCCCATAATTTATTGTTCATGGGGAGTCCCAGGGCCTGGCGTATCTCATCGGCATAACCCTGGCACAGGCACACGTAGGCATCGGCCTTACTATAGGCTCTGGCTGTGCGTTCAACGGCCATCTGCCTTGCCTTGCCGGTTCCTTCGAACTGTTTTTTGACAAAAAGATGCCACAGGAGCCTCTTGAGCGGGCGTTTTTTTCTGCCGCCCATGCGGCGGTCGATTATGGCGTACTGCTCAGCAAAGGGCTGCCCGTGATCGGCATAGACTATCTTTACGCCTTCCTTTCTTATGGCGTCCGTCTCTTTTTCCAGCCTTGAACATTCTACGAAAATGTCAATGCCAAGTTCCTTTACGGTTTTAAGGTAACTTTTCTGGTCCGGAAGGATGAAGAATTCCATATTGGGCGCGGCGGCGCCAACCCTGGCGGCTATGGACTGGTTGGCACGCGTTATGCCGCCCTCCGGGAAGCCGTGGGAGACCAGCGCTATGCGAATTTTCCTGTCCATCGGCGCAAATGTAATTC
>JAGCWB010000012.1 GCA_017962065.1 Bacteroidales bacterium | reverse complement strand
TCACCGCCGCAAAAGCAGCGCTCAAGGTAAGAATAGTTTTTTTAAACATAAAACGTAGTTTATGAATTAGTTATATGGGGATATTTTCTTAACGAAGGATTAATCTCAAAGTTAACGGCTTTGTCGCCATTGGGGTTCGAGCCAAACTCGTAGTCCTTGCCGGGGAGGATGGCATTGAGGATAACGCCTATCAGGGCGGCAAGGGCAAGGCCGCTGAGGCTGGTAAAGCCAAGGGATACTGCATCGTTGGCGCCGTACTTGATGCCGATTGCCAACACAAGGATGAGGGCCATGATAATCACGTTGCGGCTCTTGGTGAAGTCCACCTGGTTTTCTACGATGTTACGCACACCCACGGCCGATATCATACCGTAAAGCACCAGTGACACACCGCCGATGGTAGCAGCAGGCATGCAGCTGATAAGGGCGCTGAACTTGGGGCAGAAGCTAAGAACAATTGCGAAGACAGCGGCGATGCGGATCACGCGGGGGTCGAAGACCTTGGTGATGTTGAGCACGCCGGTGTTCTCACCGTAAGTGGTATTGGCGGGAGCGCCGAACAGCGAAGCAAGCATGGTGGCAAGGCCATCACCCATGAGGGTGCGGTGCAGACCCGGATCCTCCAGGTAGTTGATACCGGTGGTGGAAGATATGGCGCACATGTCGCCGATATGCTCCATCATCGTAGCGATGGAGATAGGGACAATGGCTATTACGGCACTGAGAACAAGGCCCCAGTTGGGATTTGCGAACACGTGGAAGGCAGTGTCTTCTCAGCGGAAAGGAAGGCCCACCCAGGCAGCTTCCTTAACGGCGGTAAAGTCACACAGGCCGAAACAGGCGGCTACCAGATACGAACCCAGCACACCCAGGAGGATGGGGACGATCTTGATCATTTTTTTGCCCCAGATATTGCACACGATGATAATGACAATAGCCAGGATGGCAATCCACCAATTCTGGTTGCAGTTGTTAATTGCGCTGCCGCTAAGGGTAAGGCCGATGGCGATGATGATGGGACCTGTCACGATGGGAGGGAAGAACCGCATCACCTTCTTGGCGCCGAAAGCGGCGAACAGCCCCGCCAGGATGAAATAAATAATGCCTGCCGAGAAAACTCCGATGCAGGCATAAGGCAATGATTCCGTAAGGCTGAGTCCCTTGGCTTCTCCCATTGAGACTACCGTAGCGTAGCCACCGAGAAAAGCGAAGGACGAACCCAGGAATGCCGGTACCTTCATCTTGGTGAGGAAATGAAAAATGAGCGTTCCCAAACCTGCGAAAAGGAGAGTGGCGCTCATCGAAAGACCGGTAATAACCGGGACCAGGACCGTGGCTCCGAACATGGCGAACATGTGTTGGAGGCCGAGGGTAAGCATCTTGCCCTTACCAAGCGTACGGGCATCGTAGATAGCTTGCTGAGTTTGTGTCATAAATATAAAGGTAAGTTAAATGGTTTCTAACCTCTTCCGGTCTTCTATGACCGGACAAAGATAGATATTAAATATTTTTAATACAACCTTTGTTCACAATTTTTTCAACAAAAGTTTTCAACAGGCAAAAAGATAAGGGACTTAAACAAGCCCCTTACCATGACAGTTCTTATATTTAAGGCCGCTGCCGCAGGGGCAGGGGTCGTTTCGGCCTACCCTCTTATCTACACGTACGGGCGTGCGCGCAGCCTGCTCGCCGTTTGTGGAAAGCTGGGAAGGATCCGTATGATGCATCTGACGGAGGTTCCTGTTGGGCTGGGTGGCCGGACGGGCCTCGCGTGCATCGGAGGCGTCGCGCAGCGGAATGAAGGCACGGAGCAGGAAGGTGAGAACTTCCTCGTTCAGTTTCTCCAGCATCTCGGTGAACAGGTTGTAGCTTTCCAGTTTGTACACCACCAGAGGGTCTTTCTGCTCATAGGCGGCGTTCTGGACACTTTGCCTGAGGTCGTCCATGTCGCGCAGGTGCTGCTTCCAGTAATCGTCTATGTAGTAGAGGATTATGCTGCGGCTGAGAGCTTTGGCAATTTCCTTGCTCTCTGTCTCGTATGCCTTCTTAAGGTTAACCGAGAGGGTTAACTGGCGCTTGCCGTTGGTGATGGGAATTGCAATGTTCTCGTACATTGCGCCCTGTTTCTCGTACACCGCCTTGATAACGGGATTAACCCTTTCTATCATGGTGTTCATACGGCGGTCGTACACCTCTTTCATGTGTTCGGCCAGTTTGACGCCGATCTGGGCTGGCTTGGCATCCTGATAGAAGGCCTCGTCGAAGCCAAGGTCAATTGAGAGTTTTGCTATGATGAACTCCTCGAACTCCTGGAAGCTCATACCCTCGGCCTGCTGTGCAAGCAGGTTGGCGGTATCTTCCATCATGTTCTGGACATCAATCTCTATGCGTTCGCCGGAAAGGGCGTTGCGACGACGGGAGTACACAGCCTCACGCTGATAGTTCATTACGTCGTCGTATTCCAGGGTGCGCTTGCGCCATCCGAAGTGGTTCTCTTCCACCTTCTTCTGTGCGTTCTCTATGGCGTTTGACAGCATGCCGGAAACAAGAGCCTCGTCTTCCTGCATCCCCAGTTTATCTACCACTCCTGCAATGCGCTCGGAGCCGAATTTACGCATAAGGTCGTCTTCCAGGGAAAT
>JAGCWB010000111.1 GCA_017962065.1 Bacteroidales bacterium | reverse complement strand
CTAACGTCCACGGTTGTATCCTTAACCCACTTGGTATCTATCACACCGCCGCTTTCCTGACGGGTAATCCTGTTATAGATAAAGCCGCCATGGGCCAGGTATTTTTTGCCGATATAGTTTCCGGCCACAAGGTACGTACGGTTGTCCATTTCCTCGTTTTTAAGAGTGCCGGCGCCGCCGTAGCGTTTCATTTCCAGGGCTACGTTAAGCGAAGGAAGGATGTTCTGGGTGGTGAAAACACGGAAATTCTCGGCAGCCAGGCTGCTGCTTTCGAAAATCTGGCCGTAGTACTCCAGTTCAGTGTAAGGGGTTTTGGTGTTGAACTGGGTGAGGTTTTCCGGAGTATAGGTCCAGCTTTCCTCGGCTTGGTAGAAGCTGGTTGATACTTCTTCCCCGCGTTTAAAGAAGTTATGCTCCTGCACGGCGCTGCCAGGCATGCCAAGCCATGTGGCGCCCACATCCTTGCGCATGAAGGGATAGTCGTAGAAGTGATAGTTGGCCGTGGTGTCCCACTCAAAGGTTTCTATGCCGTTGAACAGGCGGTTGTGCTTCCAGGTGACAAGTCTCTTGTAAAACATTGAATCCGGCAGGAACGCGGTTTCCAGAATACGCGGAGTGTTCTCGATAATGCTGTCCTTGATGCGCCTGATGCTGTCCTTTACCTTGAGGATGGAATCCTGCTTGTGAAGGATGCCAGGAAGCCTTTGCTCATAGTCGTAACGCTTTCTTTCCGCCTTGGAGAGACCTGCGTACCACTTGTTGAACTTTTCTATGGCTACTGCCGTGGAGTCTATAATGTAAAGCGAATCAATCTTGGGCCAGATAAGGCTGTCTCCTTCTGCTTTAAGGGAGTCGATGACAATTTTGTGAGTGTAGCTGTCCTTGGTGGCCACGTACCACTGATACAGGAACGGATCCGTCACCTTGAGGCTGTCCGGCACCTTCATGGTGTCGCGCGCAAAGACCTTGGGAAGGGTATCTTCCTCGGCGCCGAAGAAGTCCTCTTCGTCGTCGATGACGGTTTTGATGCTGTCCTTGGTATGCTTGAGGGAATCCTGTTGGGTCGTCAGGGAGTCCAGGGCCTGTTTGAGGGTGTCGGTCTGGGTTCCGAGGGTATCGTTTTGGGCCCTGAGAGTATCGGCCTTGTTGCCGTGTTTGCCCGCTGAGTCACGGACAATGTCGGTCATCCTGACCCTGGCCGAGTCTGTAAGAACGGTGTCCCGCACCGCTTGCGGGAACCACTGGTGCAGCCTGCCCGCTCTGGAGATTTCCACCCCCAGAGTCTGCGCCGCCACCATTCCGGCCACGGCCACAGGCACCAATATATCCGTCCAGACTTTTGCCATAACTTGCAAAGATAAGAATTTTTTGTGATGCAGTAATCATGCCGCGGGGGTATTTGTTGCTCCGAGGGTCCCGCCGGTGGACCTTCGGGAGAGGGTTAGGTGGTTTTTGATGCTGGAAAGGATGGGTGCTCCTCCGTTCAGATGTCGAAAAAGGGGCTCACGCAGCAGCATCCCATCCTCCCCACCAGCGCTAAAGCACGATAATCGGATTCTGTGGTCGAAAGTGTGCTTTTGGTGGGGCAGGAGGGGGCGCTAAAGCACAGTGACAAGGGTCAGAAGGCCGAAAATGTGCTTTAGGCGAATTGATGTCATGAAAACAAGGCAGAGAAAAACTTTAAAACTCGTTATGGTGGCATTTTGTTTTAGCGCAAGTGATTGACTTATCGGCACTTATGTGTTTTTTCAATGCCGCCACCATTTTTTGGGGGAGGGTGCTGGCATTAGATCCAACAGTAAGTGGTTGATAATAAAACAGTTAGAGCTTGCGCCAATTCCTGGCACAAGCTCTAACAGATGTAAAACGGAGACTTATTCGGCCGAGAAATCGTCCTTGCCTACGCCGCAGACGGGGCATACCCAGTCGGCCGGAATGTCTTCGAAGGGGGTGCCGGGGGCAATGCCGCCGTCCGGATCACCTACTGCGGGGTCATAGATGTACCCGCAAATGTTGCATACGTACTTTTTCATATCGGGGTTGTTAAATGTGTTACAGACCAAGTTTTTTAAAGAAGTCGTTGCCCTTATCGTCTACAAGGATGAATGCCGGGAAGTCTTCTACGCGGATTTTCCATACGGCTTCCATGCCCAGTTCCGGATATTCCACGCATTCAATGCTGCGGATGCAGCTCTGGGAAAGTACTGCCGCAACTCCGCCGATGGTGCCCAGGTAGAATCCGCCATGCTTCTTGCAGGCGTCGGTAACCTGCTGGGTACGGTTGCCCTTGGCAATCATCACCAGCGAAGCACCGTTATCCTGGAACTCATCCACATACGGGTCCATACGGTTGGCCGTGGTGGGGCCCATGGAGCCGCAGGGATATCCTTCTGGGGTCTTTGCCGGGCCGGCGTACAGGATGGGATGGTCCTTGAAATATGCGGGCATCCCTTCTCCGGCGTCCAGGCGTGCTTTCAGCTTAGCATGAGCAATATCACGGGCCACGATAATAGTTCCCTTCAGGTTCACGCGGGTACCTACCGCATATTTGGTGAGTTCTGCGCGCACGGCGTCTATTCCCTTGTCCAGGTCGATAACAATGCCCTTAGGTCCTTCACCGGGACGGCTGTATTCCGCGGGAATGAGCTCCAACGGGTTGGTGTCCATCTTCTCGATCCACACACCATCGGCATTGATTTTACTCTTAATATTACGGTCGGCGCTGCAGCTGACGCCCATGCCGATGGGACAGCTTGCACCGTGACGCGGGAGTCGGATTACGCGGATGTCGTGGGCCAGGTACTTGCCGCCGAACTGGGCGCCCAGGCCGATCTTGGCAGCCTCCTTCAGGAGTTTCTCCTCCAGATCTACGTCACGGAAAGCACGGCCGGTTTCGTCTCCGGTGGTGGGCAGGTTGTCGTAGAACTTGATGCTGGCCAGTTTCACGGTAAGGAGATTCTTTTCGGCCGATGTTCCGCCAATCACAAACGCGATATGGTAAGGAGGGCAGGCCGCGGTTCCCAGGCTCTTCATCTTTTCCACCAGGAACGGAAGCAGGG
>JAGCWB010000110.1 GCA_017962065.1 Bacteroidales bacterium | reverse complement strand
TCCCGCTACCACACCAAAAGACATAAGTAAGCGGCCGGTACGAAGCCCTTACGCCCCAAAAACTCACTATATACCCGGCGCTGTTGCAGCGGCGGTTTTTTGTTACCCCTTGCCGCCGTTTAGGCTGGCGCTTAAGTGCTTGATATACAGCTGTTTATAACAAAGTAATCGTTCAGAAATTGAACGATTACTTTTATTAAACTCACTCAGTATCAACTGCTTAACCGCCAGCAAAAGTGGGGCTAAAAGGCTTTACTTCAGTTGGAAGACTATGGGGAAGGTGAAGGAGACTTTTACTGGCTGGCCGTTGACCAGGCCGGGGGTCCATTTTTCGGTGCAGCTGTTGAGGACGCGGAGGGCTTCGGCGTCAAGTGCGGGGCTGACGCCGCGGAGGATACGGATGTCGGACATGGTGCCGTCGGGGTTGATACAGAAGCCTAGGAGAACGCGTCCCTGGTCGCCTGCGGCTATGGCCTCTTCGGGGTAAGTCATGTTCTCATTCACCCATTTGGAGAACTCGTTGGCATCGCCGCCACGGAAGGTGGGCTTTACCTCCAATGCATCGAACGAAACCGCGTCGGTGGCAACCTCCGTGGCAGGTTCAGTGCCAACAGCTTCAGCAGCAGCAGATTCTTCCGTGACGGTTACCTCTTCGGCCGGGGAAGCTTCCTTGTTTTCACCCTTTTTGTTACAGGTGCAGGAGTAAACGACTAATGCGAGCAGTGGAATCAGGGCCAGGTACAAAAGGCGCATCCGGCCGATGGAAGAAGATTTCAGAATCATGGCAATATGGTTTTAAAGTTAAACCGCCGGAAGGCGCTACGGCTTTACGTAGCGGGTGCCGGTGGTGGATTTTACGGCTTCGATGAAAGCGGGGGCATAAGCGGGAGAGGTGTGGCGGCCGGGAACGACCTCGCCGTCCTTGGAGGGACGCATGATCTGGTCGTTGTGCTTTACAATGAGCAGGCGGGCCAACTTGTCCCAACGCTGCATCATGCGCTCGGTGTAGGAGATGGTTTTACCGGTCAAATACTCAGTGAGTTCGCCAGCCGTGAGCCCAGCAGCGTGCTCTTCCACCAGCGGCTGATCGGCCTCATAGTAATCTTCCAGTTCATTCTGGGCCTCACGCAAATCCCCTATCATGGCACTCCAGCGGGGATACACCATGTTGGCCACAAAGTTGCACATCCAGAAGGCGCTTTTCTCGCTGAACTCCATTATGTTATTGTTCTCACGGCGGAACGGGTCCGGAATGCGGTCAATGCCGCAGTACACGGGCACGTAGGCCACTGTGGTGGCATCGTCCATGTTGAAATAGGTAATTCCGCCAAGGGCATCCGGCAGCCAGGAGCGCATGCGGCACACCATGGTCATTCCGCTTTGTTGGCAGCCGATGGGCCTTTCACGGAACATCTTGGTGCCGTCGGGAGCCTCGTAATTCACCGGCTGGTTGCGGTAGGGCGATGCCCATGGGCCGGCGCTGACATCGGCCGTCATATCCAGGGCCGTGCCTTCGTAGTGGTCGCGCATGTCGTTCTGAATGTCGCGGTAACTTAGAGGGGCCGATGGCTTGATCCAGAGGGGAAGGTCGTCGTGCACTGAAAGGTCGCCGTTGAGGAAGGGCAGGTATTCGTCCATCACTGCCGTATCGTAATGATGCCGATAGAAACTCCATACTCGGGCTTCGCAGTAGCGGATGGCGCCGAAATCCAGAGGACCATAAGCCTCGCGGAAGCTGAAATCCTTGTCCGGACCGTCGTAGTATCCCATTTCGCGGGCGAAGGAAATTACATCGGCCGAATACATGCAGTCTCCCGGAACAATGCAGAAGCCCAGTTTTTTATCGGCCTTCTTGGCCTGAGGGAACTGCCTGATTCTACTGGAGTTGGCATAGGCGGAGATGCAGTCGTCGGGCACGCGGCGGGCCACCCAGACGGCGCCTTTCCGGCCCGGACCTTTGCCGATAAGTTCCATTATCCAAGCTTCTTCCTTGTCGCAGACCGCGAAGGATTCGCCGGTGTCGTTGTACCCGTATTCCTGCACCAGCTGATGCATGACAGCAATGGCCTCACGGGCCGATGCCGAGCGCTGCAAAGCCAGATGCATCAGGGTGAAATACCCCAGCCAGCCGTCCGGATTGTGCAGCTCTTTCCGGCCGTCCCAGGTGGTCTCCACTATGGAAACCTGCTTTTCGTTCATCAGGCCCACCACCGCGTAGGTATAATCGGCCTGCGGAATGTAGTTTACCTGGTCCGAGCCCCATCGGCGAATGGCGATCATCTCGTCTGGAGCGTGCTGTCCGGGGGCCGAATAACTGAGCGGCGAGGCAAAGCCAAAACCGTCGCAGTTGTAGGTGCAGATCACACTCCCGTCCACGGAAGCATTCTTGCCCACGATAAGATTAGTACAAGCGTCTGAAATCTGGGCGGCGCAAAGGCCGATAAAGGCCGCAATGGCCAAGGTAATAATGCGTTTCATGTTTACAAAGATAGTATTATTTGGCAATAATGCTTAATTTTGTGGGGAAACCTATTGAGAAATGAAAAAGATTAAGGATTGGCCCCTGGTGGTGAAGGTGCTCATCGCCATTGTGCTGGGTGTTATAGTAGGACAGTTTGTCCCGGGATGGGTGGTGCGCGTTGGCAACACCTTCACCGGCATCTTTGACCAGCTTCTTCGCTTCTTCATACCTCTTATAATAGTGGGCCTGGTGACGCCGGCCATTGCCGATGTGGGGCACAAAGCCGGGCGGATGCTTCTAATTACAGTAGCTCTGGCATACGGCTTCACCGTTTGTTCCGGCCTCTTCGCTTACCTCTTCAGCGCAGGTATTTTCCCTTCGCTGGTGTCCGAAGGCTCGATGGCCGCCCTGGAAGAAGCCGGCAAGGATTTTCCTGCGTTCTTTACTATCGGCATACCTCCCTTGATGGATGTGATGACCGCCCTTGTACTGTCCTTCCTGCTGGGTCTGGGGATTGCTTTTTCCAATGCCGATATCCTTATGCGCGGCTTTGCCGAACTGCGGGTGATTATCGTCCGCAGCATTGAGAAAGTGATAATTCCGTTCCTGCCATATTATATCTTCGGCCTGTTCATGGACATGGCTGCGGCGGGTAAGGTGGCGCCGGTACTGGGGTCGTTCATCGTTATGGTGGCGGTGATTTTTGTGATGACTCTGGTGCTTCTGGTGCTGCAATATTGCGTTGCCGGCGCCGTTGTGAGGCGTAATCCTTTCAAACTTCTTGGTAAGATGCTTCCGGCTTATATGACCGCGCTTGGGACCGCTTCATCGGCTGCGACCATTCCGGTAACTTTGAAGAGTGCAGTCTCCAACGGAGTAAGTCCTGGCGTGGCGGGATTCACCATTCCGCTGTGTGCCACCATACATCTTTCCGGCAGCACGCTCAAAATTACCTCTTGCGCCATTGCACTTATGCTCATGCTGGATATTCCATTTGATTTCGGAACCATATTTGGCTTTATCCTTATGCTTGGCGTAACCATGGTGGCGGCACCCGGAGTACCTGGCGGCGCTATTATGGCTGCCCTGGGCGTTCTGGGCAGCATCCTTGGCTTCGACCCCACCCAGCAGGCGCTCATGATAACCCTCTACATAGCCATGGACAGCTTCGGCACCGCCTGCAACGTCACCGGCGACGGCGCCATAGCCCTGATAGTAGATAAAATTGCCTCCAAAGACGCCGCCGTGGCGGAATAGCCCCTTAAACGCTGGCGGTTAAGTAGTTGATACTGAGGGAGTTCAATATAAGTCCTCGTTCAAAAAACGAACGAGGACTTTACAGTAACTAGCTGTATATCAAGCACTTAAGTGCCAGCCCGCCAGACGGCCCACCAGCCACCGCCCAGCCTCCGCCATAGCTACTTGGTGCCGAAGATTCTGTCGCCGGCGTCACCGAGGCCGGGGACTATGTAGGCTTTGGAGTTCAGGTGATCGTCTACGGCGGCTACGTAGATGTCTACGTCCGGGTGTTCGGCCTGGACTCTGGCTACGCCGTCCGGGGCTGCTACTAGGCACATGAGGCGAATGTTGTTGCAGCCACGCTCCTTAAGCATTGCAATGGCGTCGCAGGCGCTGCCGCCGGTTGCGAGCATGGGATCCGTAAGGATTACAAGGCGGTCCTGGATGTCTTCCGGGAGTTTGCAGAAATACACCACGGGATTATGTGTTTCCTCGTCCCTGTACAGGCCGATATGGCCCACCTTTGCTACGGGAACAAGATTAAGAAGGCCGTCTACCATGCCTATACCGGCGCGAAGGATGGGAACAATGGCCATTTTGCGGCCGTCCACCTTTTTGGCCATCATTTTACAGATAGGGGTTTCAATTTCCACATCCATAAGGGGAATGTCACGGGTTACCTCGTAGCCCATCAACATTGCAATTTCCTTTAACAGTTCACGGAAATCCTTGGGACCGGTTTCCTTCATACGCATGATTGACAGCTTGTGCTGAATCATGGGATGGTTAATGACATGCAGTTGGCTCATAAGATTAGATTTGATTGTTCAAAGTTAGCTATTTGCCTGGACTTTCGCAAAAGCTTGAGCAAAAAGTGTTATCTTAGCCGTATGAAAAAGATTCTGTTGATAATGGGCCTGCTTCTACCCCTGGCATGCAGCCGGGAGCAGGCATTGACCCTGCATTACAATACCCCCGCACAATGTTTTGAGGAAGCCCTTCCCATAGGCAACGGCCGTATAGGAGCCATGGTCTATGGCAAAACAAACACGGATAAACTGTCCATCAACGACATAACCCTCTGGACCGGAGAGCCGGACACCACACGCTACCAAAAAGCACAAAACCTACAACCCATAAGGGAAGCCCTTCAAAACGAAGATTATAGACGGGCCGATCAACTCCAGCGAAACCTCCAGGGCCACTACAGCGAAACCTACCAGCCGCTTGGCACCCTTGAAATAGCCTTCCCGGAAGGAGAAATAACGGACTACAAGCGCCAGCTGGACATCTCAAACGCCATAGCTACGGTAACCTATAACCGAAACGGAAAGGCCTTCAGGGCCGATTATCTTGCATCGGCCCCGGACAACGTAATTGCCATAAGGCTCCAAAGCGAAGCGCCCATAGAAGCAACAATCAGACTGAAATCGCAGCTCCCTCACCAGACGGAAGCGAAAGACGGCCGAATAATAAGCGACGGTTACGCCGCCTATCACTCCCTGCCCGGCTACTACGATGCTCCCCAGCACTACTTCTACAACCCGGAAAAAGGTATCCACTACCGCACTGTCATCAGTTGCGCCCAGGCGCAGGCCACAGACAGCACGCTAACTATAGACAACTGCATAGAAGCGCTTATAATAGTTTCAAACCGCACCAGTTTCAACGGCTTTGACAAAAACCCGGTAGCGGAAGGCAGGGAGTACAAGGATGCAGCACTCAAAGACGCCAGAGCATATAATTGGGAAAAACTGAAAAACGCCCATACAAAAGACTACAAGGCACTTTTTGACAGGGTCTCCATCAAGCTTGGCACAACTCCGGAAGAAACAAAGGCGCTTCCTACGGACCTCCAGCTAAAACTATATTCAGAAGGAGAACCCAACCCGGAACTTGAAGCCCTGTATTTCCAGTACGGCCGATACCTTTTAATCTCCAGTTCCCGCACCGAAGGCGTTCCCGCCAACCTTCAGGGCCTGTGGAACGAGAGCATGGATCCGCCGTGGAGCAGCAACTACACAACGAACATCAACCTTGAAGAAAACTATTGGGCGGCCGAAGAAGCAGCCCTGCCGGAAATGCACCAAAGCCTGCTTAGCTTTATAAGGAACCTGCAAAGCACCGGAGAAAACACCGCCAAAGGCTTTTACAGCGTAGAAAACGGCTGGTGCCTTGGCCACAACAGCGACATTTGGGCCATGACCTGCCCCGTGGGCTTAGGCGTCGGAGAGCCCAGCTGGGCCAACTGGAACATGGGCGGAGCTTGGCTCGCAACCCACATCTGGGAGCACTGGCTGTTCACCAGAAACAGCAAAGACCTTAAACGCGACTACCCCGCCCTCAAAGGCGCCGCACAGTTCTGCATGAGCATACTCACGGAAAAGGACGGCGAACTCATCACTTCCCCCTCAACCTCTCCGGAAAACCTATACCAGACCCCAGACGGCTACGCAGGCCAAACCTCCTACGGCTGCACGGCCGACCTTGCAATTATCAGAGAATGCCTCACTGACGCAGCGCAAGCCGCAATAATCCTAGGCGACAACGACTTCGCCCAAGAAGCGCAAGCCATACAGAACAGGCTGCGCGGTTATCATGTCGGCAAAGACGGAAACCTGCAGGAATGGTATCACGACTGGGCCGATCAGGACCCCCGCCACAGGCATCAGTCGCATCTGATCGGCCTTTACCCCGGACATCAGATTGAGCCTGGCACGGCCTTTGCCCAAGCCGCCGGCAGGACTTTGGAAGTGAAAGGCTTTGAGACTACCGGATGGAGCTGCGGATGGAGGGTAAACCTTTATGCACGCCTCCGGGACGGGGAAAACGCCTACAAAATGTACCGCCGCCTGCTAAAATATGTTGGCCCCGGTGAAAGCGGAGGAGGCACTTATCCCAATCTCATGGACGCCCATCCGCCGTTCCAGATTGATGGCAACTTTGGCGGTTGCGCCGGCGTTGTGGAAATGCTTGTACAGTCGGATGCCAATGCAGCCACTCCCCTTCCGGCCCTTCCCAAAGCCTGGCCGGACGGCTACATAAAAGGAGTAAAAACACGCACCGGCAAAACTGCAAACCTGGAATGGAAAGACGGCAAGGTGGTAAAGTTTGAACTGAAATGAAAAAACTGACATTATTGGCAGTGGCACTGGCGATAAGCCTTCAGGCCATGGCACAGACACCCGCACAGCAATACGTTGACAAGCTGCAAAGAAACGGCGTACTGAAGAACGCAGTCTGGGGTATAAAAGCCGTGGACAGGGACGGCAATATAGTGGCCGAATACAATTCCGGCAAAAAGCTTGTTCCGGCATCGAACATCAAACTGGTAACTACCGGAGTGGCTCTGAATCATTTCGGGGCCGATTCCCGCTTTTCAACGGAAATAGGTTACACCGGCGAAATCAAGGACGGCATACTTGAAGGAGATGTCTATATAATCGGCCACGGAGACCCCACAATAGGTGCAAAAGACAGCATCGCAACAGGGATTGACGCTCTTTTTGGCCGATGGAAGTCCATGCTTAAAGCCGAAGGAATAACGGCAGTGCACGGCCGCATAATCGGTGATGGAAGCGCCTACGAGGGCAATTTAGAGCACCAGAGCTGGGGCTACGACGATATCGGCACATACTACGGAACCGGCACAAACGCCCTGTGCTTTTACCAGAACGCAATAGACCTGGCGGTGAGCGCGGCCGATGAAGGGCAGCACGTCAACATGACCCAAACCTACCCCGACACCCCCTGGATGCGCATGGCAAACCACAGCGTCACGGGACCGGCAGGCACAGGCAACAGCCTTTACCTTTACACCACCGACCTTGCCCCATACGCCGAACTCCGCGGCTCCTTTGCCACGGACCGCAAGCCCAAGACCGAACATTTTGCCAACAAATTCGGCGCCCTTACCTGCGCATACTATTTCCGCAACTATCTGGAGAACAACGGGACCCCGGTCACCGGAACCTATGCCGACATAGACCGCGGCGGATACATCCGCACCCCGGACTTCGTCCCCACCCAAAAGCGCGGGGAGCCCGTGATTATCGGCCAAACCAAATCGCCCGAACTTAAAGACATCGCCCGCATCACAAATGTCAGAAGCGATAATTTTTATGCCGAGGCCATGTTCCGAGCCATTGGCGAAGAAAGCACTCAGGTATCCCTTTACGACAGCTGCATAGTGGTGTACAACAAAGCCATCCAAGCACTTGGCCTGAATCCCCTCGGCATAAGGCAGGTGGACGGCAGCGGCCTTTCCAGGATGAACTACGTGTCTCCGGAATGGATGGTTGAATTCCTCAATGCAATGCAGCGCAGCGGCGTTTTCCCTCAGTTCCTGGCCTCTCTTCCCCACCCCGGCGAAGGCACATTATCGGCCCTTCTTCCAAAGCTGGAAGGCAAGGAAAGGATAAGAATCAAAAGCGGCTCCATGGACGGCGTGCTGTGCTATTCTGGATATATCCTTGACAGCACCGGAACGCCAAAAATCACCCTCTCAATAATGACCAACAATGCCGATGCCCCGGCAAAAGAAGTTCGCGCGGCGCTGGCGCGACTTTTGAGTCTACTTATAGAATAAGTATTTTTTACTATCTTTGTAGGCTATATGAAAAGATGGATATACATAGTTGCCATTGCTTTTGCCGCCGTTTCCTGTAAACTGGCCAATAACATTGGCAACACTGCAACGGAGCTTTTCCGCGGGGAGGTGGTGGCCAAGGCGGGCAGTCACAAGTTGTACCGCAGCCAGCTGGAACCATACATTCCCCACGGCGTATCTCCGCAGGACAGCATCAACCTGGCCCGTCAGTACATGGACGCCTGGGCCGAGGACATACTGATGCTTGACATGGCCGAAGAACAGTTGTCCAAAGAGGAAAAAGACGTTACCAAAGAACTGGAAGACTACAGGCGCACCCTCCTGAAATACCGCTACGAGCAGCGCTACATAGACCAGCGCCTGGACACCCTGATAACGGACGAAGAAATTGGCCGATTCTATAAAAACCACCAGGACCTTTTCCGCCTGGACCGTCCGCTAATCAAATCCCGCTATCTAATCATTCCGGCCGATTCCAAGAACCTCAAGAAACTCAGGAACCTGATATCGGCCGAAGAAGTTGCCGACCTTCAGGAAGCCGCCATGCTGGCATCGACATCGGCCATGAAGTATGCCGATTCGGCCGATACCTGGATGGACGGCCTTACCCTTGCACAGGAGCTTGGAATGGACTACCGGAACATGCTCTCCAGCATAAAAGGGCAGTTCATGGAATGGAAAGACGAAGCAGGAAACCTGCACATAGCATACATTGCCGATATGGTTCCGGAGGGGAAAACCGCCCCTCAGGAATATTGCACGGAACGCATAAGGGACCTTATCCTGAGCGAACGCAAACACACTCTGGAAAACACCCTGGATCAAAACCTGCTGGAAGAAGCAAGAAAGAATAAAAAGTACGTAATCTATTGACTATGAAACATATAATCCTTACGGTCGCAGCTCTTGCAGCTTGCCTTACACTAAGTGCCCAAAAATATAAAGGCGTAGTGGATAAATCGGTGGCCGTAGTTGGCGGAGAAACCATCCTCCTGTCCGATGTAGAATCCGAGGTCCAGCAGCTCCGCGCCAGCGGCATGGCGTCGGACAAAGACATGCGCTGCGAGGTGCTGGAAAACATGATGGACAGCAAGATTTTCCTAATGCAGGCCCGCGTGGACTCGCTTACCATAAGTAGCGACATAGTGGACGGCAACCTTAACCAGCGCATGGACTGGTTCCGCACCCAGCTGGGCGGCGACGAGGAAATGGAAAAATATTTTGGCAAGCCCATGTACAAACTGCGTCAGGAATGGCAGAAAGCCCTTGAGGAGCAAAGCCTTACGGAGCAGGAGCGCATGACGGTGGCAAGCAAGATTCCGGAAGTGACTCCGTACGACGTGAAGGAATACATTACCGCAACGGAGGCCGAAGACCTTCCGGTAGTGCCTGTGAAATACAAACTGAGCCAGATTTGCATTTACCCGGACCGCGAGAAAGCAGCAATGTCGGTTAAAGAGAAACTCCTGAGCCTGCGTGAGCGCATCATCAACGGAGAAAAGTTCTCCACCTTGGCCCGTATTTACTCCGAAGACCCCGGCAGCGCCAGACGCGGCGGCGAACTTGGCATGGCCTCCAAGTCCATCTTCTGGCCGGCATTCTCGGATGCGGCCATGGCCCTGAGGCCCGGCACCATTTCCCAGATTGTGGAAACTCCCGACGGCTACCACATCATAGAGGTCATTGAGAAGAAAGGCGACATGTTCAATGCCCGCCACATCCTCCTCAAACCCCAGTACACCGGCGAAGACCGCGAAAAAGCCTTCCACACCCTGGACAGCTTGAAAACGGCTATCCTTGCCGATGAAATCACCTTCGAGATGGCCGCCCGCTTTTACTCCGAGGACCTTGCCACCCGCACCAACAGCGGCCAGATGGCAGATCCCTCCACCGGATCGGCCTACTTTGAAATTGACCAGCTTAAACCTGCCGATTACGCCGCCATCAAGAACCTGAAGGAAGGCGAGATCTCGGAACCCGTTGAGTCTCAGGACAACGAGGGCTACCTGCAGGGCCGCTCCGGCAACCTGGTTTACAAAATTATCAGGGTGGACAAGATTATCCCCGCACACACTGCCACTTTCGAGAACGACTACACCCAGATTCTGGAAAGGGTGCAGGTGATGAAGCAGCAGGAAGCCATTGACGCTTTCCTGGACAAGAAAATCAAGGAAACGTACATTGTGATAGACCCGCTGTTCGCCGAATGCGACTTCTCACGCGAGGCCTGGAACACCCGTAAATAAGTGAATCTGAGGAGCCTTCATATCCTTGCTTGGGTGCCGATGCTTTTTGTATCGGCCCTTATGCCTTTGCATGCCCAGCAAAAGCAGGAGGACGACAAGGTGAAGCTCATAAGCGCCCAAAGCGCCCAGCTCATCGACAAGGACGGGGAAAGTTACCGTAAGGTTATCGGCCCGGCAAAATTCTTTCACAACAACACTTACCTACTTTGCGACACCGCCCTTTGGAACGTGAATACCAATATCATTGACGCCATGGGGCATGTGCGCATTATCCAGGACCGCACAAAACTTAGCAGCGAAACCCTGCAGTACGTGGTGGACG
>JAGCWB010000109.1 GCA_017962065.1 Bacteroidales bacterium | reverse complement strand
TCTACCCGGCACAACATGGGATTTATGGTATTGGATGCCTGGGCTCAGGCATCCAATGTCCTTTTCAAGACAGACCGCTACGGCTCTGTGGCCGAAGTTTCCTACAAGGGGCGCTGGTTTGTGCTCCTTAAGCCCTCTACGTACATGAACCTTAGCGGAAATGCAGTGCGCTATTGGATGCAGAAGCTGCACCTTCCGCTGGAAAACCTCATAGTTATTTCGGACGACCTTGCCCTTCCGTTCGGCACAGTGCGCATGCGTCCTTCCGGTTCGTCGGGCGGGCATAACGGCCTGGAAGACATAACCCAAAAACTGGAAAGCGACCAGTGGACCAGGATACGAATAGGAATTGGCAACGAGTTCTCCCGCGGTCACCAGATAGATTACGTATTAGGAGATCTCTCGGCCGATGAAAAGGCGCAGATTCCGCAGCTTGCCGGGAAGATAATACAGGGTATCAAAGACATTTCCACAATTGGAGTGCAGAGAGCCATGAATACCCTCAATACCCGTCCAAAAGTTCAAAAAACAGAAATAAACAGCGAAAATCAAGAAAAAAACGGCACAGAAGTGCTTGAAATGTAATTTTTTGCAAAAAAATTTTGTTTTTTGAAATTTTATTAGTTACTTGCACAAAACTTTGAGCATCAACGTTTAACGAACCAATAAATCTAAAACAATCATGAAAGAGCTTGTAGAAAAAATCAATGCAAAAGCTGCTGAATTCGCAAAGAACGCAGAGGCCCAGGTAGTAAAGGGTAACAAAGCCGCCGGTGCACGCGCCCGCAAGGCCGCCCTCGAACTCATGAAAGACCTCAAGGAATTCCGCAAAGTTTCAGTAGAGGCTTCCAAGTAAGTTTAAGGAATCTCCCCAGAATAAAACGTTGCAGATTTTTAAATTTTTCTGCAACGTTTTATTTTTTTTTGCATCTATATAATAGGTTTAGGTTTTAGTACACGTCAAGGAACCGGTTCTCAGGCATCATGCTTAAGACCGGTTTTTTGTTTTATTAATGCCTTGGATGGTGCTCCAGCACCATTTTATGCCAGGTACAGGTATCGATGTGCGTGTATATCTCCGTCGTAAGGATACTCTCATGGCCCAGCATTTCCTGAACAATCCTTAAATCGGCCCCGTTTTCGATGAGATGCGTGGCAAATGAGTGACGGAAGGTGTGGGGCGATATTTCTTTTTGCACGCCGGCGGCCATAGCCTGGTCTTTCACCAGATTGAAAAGCGACACGCGGCTTATGGGTTTCCCAAAGCGGTTCAGGAAAAGAAAGTCTTCGTATGCAGCCGATGCGGGGACGGGACGGTCTTCAAGGTATGCGCGTATGGCGTCGGCTGCAACTTCTCCAAGCGGAACCAGGCGCTGTTTGTTTCCCTTGCCAATTACGTCCACGAATCCTTCGTCCAGGTGGATGTGCGATATCCTCAGGTTTGCCGCTTCGCTAACACGCAGGCCGCAGCCGTAAAGGACCTCCAGTATAGCGCGGTTTCTTTTGCCGAATTGCGCCTTAAGGTCCACGGAATCAAGTATGGTCTCCACTTCCTTTACGCTTAGCACTGCCGGAAGGTATTTCCCAAGCTTGGGGGCATCCACCCTGTCGCAGGGGTTGTCCGTAATTTCGCCTTCTTCTACGCACCAGGAGAAAAAGTTGCGCAGGGAGCTCAGCAGCCTTGCTGTGCTCCTCTTAGACAGCCCGTCGGCCGTAACCTTCCCAAGGTAAGACTCAATATCGCCCGTGGTGACAGCCCTTGGCTCTACCTCGCACCACTCCAGGAATCCCTCCACGTCATGACAATAGGATGCCACCGTATTCGGTGACATCCCTCTCTCTATCCTCAAATAATTTCGGTAATCCTTTATCACAGCGTGCCGTACTTCTTGCCGTAAAGCAGCATCTGTCCCAGATAGTCGTCGGTGTAGACTACGTCATAGTCGGTGACTACTCCATTATTATATATAGGTACTATCTCCGGGTTTACGAAGCCGCCGTAGGGTTTGAGGTTAAGGGCTTTGTAGCGTTCAAGCACTTCTTTGTGGAGATCAGGGTCTATGTGAACGGCGTAGGTCTCTATGAGGGCTTTGCCGGCCTCGTAGTCGCCTTCGCTCTTGATTCGCTGAATCTCGGCCAGAAGTTGGGCGAAGAGATCGCGAAGCTTCTTGTAATCGTTCACTACGAAATAGGTTTTGCCGTCGCGAACCTTTTTCTCAATCACTTTGTCCTTTGCGCCTTTTTCATAGCACCATTCGGCTACAAGCTTGCGGTTCTGCATGTGGGCTTCCGTGTTGGGACGGCCGGGCTCCACGCGGGTGAACTGCACCATGAGGCCGTTGCGTATGTAGTTGGCATATTCGGCCTTGTAGGCCTCCGGATCCGGCATAATGCCAAGTTCCACCATCTTGGGATCGGCCGTATAATAGAGGCCGAAAAGATCGGCACGGGCTTCTTCCAGGGCACTTGCGTATTCGCCCATGGCGGTGGTGCTTACGCCGGGAAGCAGCTGGCCGGAGCCGTGGCCCAGGCATTCGTGCAGGTCCGTATGGATTTCATCGGCAATGGTGCCCCATTTCTTTGCCAGTTCCACCTCCTTCTTGTCGTATGCGAATTCGGCCAGGGTGCTTGTTGGAAGTTCCTGGGCTGCAAGGTCGTAGGTATGGGTGATGTTGGCAATGGTCACGCTCTTTGATCCGTGCTCCTTACGGATCCAGTCGGCATTGGGAAGGTTTATGCCGATTGGGGTGGAAGGATAACTGTCGCCAGCAAGGCATACCGCGTTGATAACCTTGGCCGATACGCCCTTGACGGTCTTTTTCTTGAAGCGGGAGTCAACGGGGGAGTTATCCTCGAACCACTGGGCGTTGGCGCTAAGGATTTCCGTGCGCTTGGAGGCTTCCATGTCCTTAATGTTCACATAGCCTTCCCAGGAACCCTTGCGGCCCAGAGGGTCGTTGTAGTCTTCCACAAAGCCGTTTATGAAGTCAACTGTGCCGATGGTATCTTTTACCCATTCAATGTTGAACTGGTCCCAGATACGAAGGTCGCCGGTTTTGTAGTACTCTATCAGAAGGCCCAGGGCGCGCTTCTGGATATCGTTCTCGGCCACTTCGCGGGCTTTTGCAAGTTCCTCGCAGATTTTTTCGATAGCGGGGGAGTATATGCCTCCAACTTTCCATGCAAGCTCTACAACTTTTCCGTCCGTGCCCTTTACAACCTTTGTGTTGAGGCCATATGAAATGGGCTCGGGATCTGCGGGATTCACTATGCCGGCATAGTATTTCTCTACCTCGTCGCGCGTGACGTTGTCGTAGAAGTTAACGGCCGATTCCTTTACAATGTCTCCGGAAGTGTCCGTAGAGCGGCGCTGGGGCCAGATGGCTGGATCGTAAATTACCTCCAGGATGCCAGGGTCATCTATATTGGCTTGTGCAAGAAGCTGGGCGAAGTACTCCTTGGGGCATGCGGGGAAGAACTTGTCCTCGGCATAATGATGGTGGATGCCGTTGGAGAAGAATACGCGCTTGGCGTATTCCAGGAACTGCTGATACTGCTCTCCGCTGGTGTCGATGCCGTCGTTTTCCAGTATGGCTTCAAGGGCATGGCGTACGCGAAGGTTGTCCTTGCAGTTCTGGTCCCAGAGTATGTCGCGGCCGAATTTTGCAGCTTCGGCCAAATGATATGCGTACTCTTTTTGCTGCATGGTAAGATTCTCCCAACCGGGTATGCGGTAGCGCATTACCTTAAGATCGGCAAAAGAATCTATGGTGTACTTGAAATCCTGGCTCTGAGGAGCTTCACAAGCGGCCAGTGCAAGGGCCGCACTGCCTGTAAGAATCATTTTTACTATCTTTCTCATAACATACAAATATACAAAAATATTCATTACCTTTGCAATCTATGCGGAAAAAGCACATACTGTGGACAATGATCCTGGCCATGGCCCTGGTCACTTCCTGCTTCAAAGACAAGAACTTCGAGGCGGGCTTTGACGGCGGGGACAGCAGTTCGCGCAGCGTTCCGGAAAGAAGTGAGTCAAATCCCACGCGCCGCGTAATGATTATGGTGTCGGCTGGATACAACTCATTGTCCGGGTATCTTAAGGAGGACCTTAAAGAACTGGAAAACGGCTATCTTCCGGAAGGGAAGTATATGAACTCGGACGTGCTGCTGGTGCTTGCCCGTACTCCGGAAACATCCGGAAAATATACTGGAAATGAGCCCACAGTGCTGTATCGCCTGTACTCGGACAAGGTTTCTGGTTCCATGCACAAGGATACGCTTAAGGTTTGGGAAAGACGTATTATCTGCGATGCAGAAACCATCAACGAAGCCCTTACCTATATCTACAAACAGTTCCCGGCAAAAAGCTACGGCATGGTGTTCTCGTCGCACGCTTCCGGCTGGCTTCCGGACGGCTATTACTCGGATCCGTCCAAGTTTGAACCCGAATCGTCCTTCCTGAGCCTGCGTTCCATAGGCCAGGATGTTACACCGTCCGGCGGAGTGGAGATGGAGATAAAAGACTTTGCCGATGCCATCCCCATGCATCTGGATTATCTTCTTATAGACGCCTGCCTTTCCGGTTGCGTGGAAGTTGCGTATGAGCTTAAGGACAAGGCCGATGTAGTTGGCTTTTCTCCTGCCGAGGTGCTTGCCAACGGCTTTGACTATAATAGTATAACCGGCCATCTTCTGGGCGGTCCGGAGCCTGATCCGGTGGCTGTGTGCCGCGATTATTTCGAGTATTACGATGCCCAGAGCGGCAGCAACAGGTCGGCTACAATTACAGTGGTGGATGCTCGTAAAATGGGCGCTCTGGCCGCCGTATGCAAAGAGCTTTTTGAAACCTATCGTTCTCAGATCAGGACCCTTAACGGCAGTTATGTTCAGGGCTACTTCCGCATGAACCGCCATTATTTCTACGACCTTAAGGACATTCTGGTGCAGGCGGGAGTCCCGACCGGTAAGATTACGGAGCTGGATGCAGCTCTCTCAGAATGTCTTCTATACCAGGCTGCTACGCCGTCTTTCCTTGGGATTGACCTCCAGCGGGTTTGCGGCCTCTCCATGTACCTGCCCTCCATGGGTTCGGATTTCCTTGACAATTATTACAGGAACAGTATTTCCTGGAACAAAGCAACACAACTGGTAAAATGAAATCGTCGTTCTTCAAAACCGTGCTTGCCGTGATTTGCGGAGTGCTCATTCTTCGCGTCCTCGGCTTACTCCTGTTTTTCCTCTTCCTTGGCGGTGCCGTCGCAGGCGGCGGTGCATCCATTCCGCGCAGCGGAGTGCTGGACCTTGACATGTCCACCTTCGTTATTCAGGAGCAGAGCAAGGAATCCACCACTCCGGACGTCATGTCCATGAACTTCGACATGACTCCCGTAGTTGGCCTGCACGATGCCGTAACGGCTATCGGCATTGCCGCAACGGACCCCGGAGTAAAATACATCTTGCTCAGGGCCGATAACATGAGCGCAGGAATGGCCGATGTAGAGGAGCTTCGCAACGCCCTCGCCAATTTCCGCACCAGCGGAAAGGCGGTGGTTGCATATACGGATAATCCCGGCAACGGTTCCTACTATCTGGCAACGGTGGCCGACAAGATTTACATGGGTTCCCAGCATGGCGGAAACAGCATGCTCATAGGCCTGTCGGCCCGCCTGATGTTCTTCAAGGACATTCTTGACAAGCTTGGCGTAAAGGTGCAGCTTATCCGTCACGGAAAGTACAAGAGCGCAGGGGAGATGTTCATCCGCAGCACCGCCTCGGACGAAAACCGTGAGCAGAACCGGGTAATGATTAATTCGGCCTGGAGAACGTTCTGTGGCACAATGGCTGCAGCCCGCGGACTTTCGGAAGAGACTTTCAACGCCCTGATAGACGAACTTGCCCTCAATTTCCCGGAAGACTTCCTCCGCGCCGGCTTGGTTGACGAACTCATGGACCATGAGACCCTGGTAAACAAACTTTGCACGCTTGCCCAGGTTAGCGATGTGGATAAACTGAGCCTTATTCCTTTTACCGGATATGTAACAAATAAGGTGGGCATGGGCTTCCCCGGCCGCACCAACGTGGCCGTCATCTATGCGGAAGGCGATATTGTGGACGGCTATTCCTACGACGGCGTAGCAGCCGACCGTTTCGTGAGCATCATAGACGAGGTACGCAAGGACAAGAGCGTCAAGGCCGTTGTACTTCGCGTGAATTCTCCCGGCGGAAGCGTATCGGCATCGGTAAAAATTCGTACTGCCCTGGACCGTCTGATGGCCGAAAAGCCCCTCATCGCATCTTACGGTGATTACGCAGCATCGGGCGGATACTGGATTTCCTGCGGCTGCCAGAAGGTTTATTCCGACGCCAACTCAATCACCGGCTCAATCGGCGTATTCTCGATGATTCCGGAATTCTCCGGCACCGCCGCCAAGATTGGCGTGGGTATCGAGAGCGTTGGCTCCAACAAGCACAGCGACATGTTCTCCCTCATGCGTCCGTTCGACAAAGAGGAACTTGCATACATGCAGGCATCGGTGGAAGACATCTACGATCTGTTCGTGAATCTCGTTGCCACCAGCCGCAATCAGCAGCCCGAGCAGGTTGACGCCATAGCCCAGGGCCGCGTTTGGATGGGCTCCGATGCCCTTGAACTTGGCCTGGTGGACCAGATCGGCACCCTTGAGGATGCCATCAGTTATGCCGCCGCAATGGCCGATCTGCATTCTTCCGACGAGTATAAGGTTGTCGCATATCCCCAGCCTCTCACCATGATTGAAGAACTTATGCTTCAATTCGGCCAGGGCCCTCAGGAACCGTCAATTCTCTCCGGTACTCCTTTCCAGGGTATGGGCAAAGCCGTCGAGGCCATGCAAAATGGCAACCCCGCTACTGTTTACGCAAGGTTGCCATACTCGATTGAGATTCGCTAGAAGTTTTTACTTCTTTTAGTTTCGCATCTGCGAAAAACCTTATTCCGGAGGCCTTAAGCCGACAGCTTTTCACCTCCCCGAGGGAGGGGAAACGGGAAAGGGGTGGGGTAACGTATAAAAAATTTAATTTAACGTGTCCCTCTCCTCCAAACCTCCTCCCCTCGGGGAAGGAGGCTTACTATCGCCCTTTCAGGGCTCCATGGTTGGTAACTTTCGCAAATGCGAAAGTTATCTTA